>JAYURB010000235.1:0-8834 GCA_043756425.1 Bacteroidota bacterium | reverse complement strand
TATGACCGGCGAAAGTAATGGTACCGGTTATTACACTGCAGATTCTCCTGATGACAAGAATGCAGCATTGAATGATGCAAAAATGAAACACTACAAGTATGCTGTTATTACAAACAGAACTACTGGCGTAAGTAAAACTTTCACTATTGCATATTAATTTCTGAGCCCTATAAAGAGGTAAATTATTTAATAATAATTTTCCGGCCATAGGGAAAACAAATCCGATACACAAATGAGGGTTGGTCATTAAAACCAACCCTCATTTTTTTATGTGTTACATATAACTCTACAATGGTTTCCCTTAATATTCTATGTTGCTTTCAATTTTTTTCCTGCTATTCAGAGTGCTGATGCTAAGGTTTCCTGTCCGCCAGGCTGGTGAATTATTGCACTTTTCTTTGGCAGTAATCATCATTAAGATCATTCTGTATAAAGCTTTACCAAAGGCAGCGTTTCTGGCTTGCCACAGAATAAAAAGCCCGAATTCGATTGAATTAGGCTTGTTTCAGTTTACCAATTGCTCAATAAATCCAACCATTTGTAATCCTTTTCGCACTATTTGCTCATTTCTGCTTTTATTGAGGGTAATGTGAATATATCTTTGAGTCATTAAATAAATTAATATTAAAAAAACCAAGAACCAAAGGTTTAAGAGGTTACAAAAAACTAAATAAAATGAAAAATCCATCTAAAAAATCACTCGAAAATTTCAAGGACCATGAAGTTGATGGTCAAAATGTAAAGGGAGGTTTCTCTTTAATCCGCACTGATAACAACGTAGCACACTACCATGTTGTTGATTTTGCAAAAGCTAAGCAAAATGCAATTGATCACGCACAAGCTCATGGTTTCACTCAGGTAAATCTTATCGATAAAAGCAGCGGCAAAACAACTACACACAGATTTGATTAATCATTAACTTCACGTTGCGGATAAAATTCGTTAAAGCTTTTAATCAGGCTATGGAGTATTGAAATTCTATCTTAAGGGGACCGGTTTAAAACCGGTCCTTTATTATTTTTAGTGATCTACTTCAAAAATATTTTTTTACTTTTAAACCTAATCAAACTATCACTAATATATGAAATTAAACATTTTAATTTTCGCTTATTCCATTTCCTGCCTGATAGCTGCATCAACAAAGGCACAAGTTCCCGGCTATGTACCAACAAACAATTTAGTTGCCTGGTATTCCTTTAACAACAATGTAAATGATTTGAGCGGCAACAACAACACGCCAACAAACAGTGGGGCAACGTTTGTCAGTGATCGATTTGGAAACGCGAATTCAGCACTCGACTTTAATGGGACAAATGCTGTAATGACATTAAGCACCGCCAGTTTCAAGTTTTCTGAAACAGGAGAGTATACATATTCTGTTTGGCTAAATAAACGTACTCAAACTACATCTGCAGTTGTAATAATGAATGGAATTAATACTCCCGGTAATTATATTTCAAATATCCAGGGACAAGATTCGACACAAGCAGGTGTAAATAAGCAACAATCATCCTGGGCTTGGGCCACTTGCTCGCATAACTTAAATACCTGGGATCATTATGTTGCTGTTTACAATGCCTCGGTATTAACGCTCTACAAAAACGGCGTTAGCTGCTCTTCGGTAAATTATACTCATTCCGGGGCTGCATCTGCTTTTATGCCTTTATATTTTGGACGAGGCCTTCAGGGAAGTTCGAATTACTATAATGGTTCCATGGACGATATTGGCATATGGGACCGGGCATTGTCGCAACAGGAAATTACATCACTTTATTCCGCTTCCGTAGGACAGAAAGAAATCATAATAGAGAAACATCTATTTATCTACCCGAATCCGACATTTGATTTTATTACGGTTAAAATAAATCCTGCGCATATCGGAACAGGATATATTATTATGGATAAAACCGGGCGCCGGGTTATGCACGGTAAACTACTGGATGCGCAGTCCCCAATCAATATACAAGGGTTAGCTGCAGGTGAATATATTTTAAAAATTGACAATGGAAGTGAAGAATCGTTCTTCATTGGCAAGAACTAATTTTCGAAATTGTTTTATTCCTAAAATAAAAATGGAAGAATCCAATGAATAATATTTTCTAAATGCATTTGAAAACAATAAAATTTATTCGCCCATGCTTGTCATACAATTATTATAAATGAATTAGCTTTTCTTATAGAATATTTTTAGGCTCTGTTTAGGTTTTTTTATAATTGTACTTTCCCCTTTATATTTATTCAAAATACTCCGACTAAGAAAAAATAAGCCGGGCAATTGAACTAATTACTAACCAATAGCCGATTTTCAATTTTCAATAGTATCTTAGCCAACTCTAATTTGGGTATGAAAAAAGTTCTCATTATAACTTATTATTGGCCGCCCAGCGGTGGTTCCGGCGTTCAGCGATGGATGTTCTTTTCTAAGTATCTTCCTGAATTTGGAATTCAACCTGTAATCATCACCGTTGATCCAAAATACGGATCCTATAAATTCATTGACCATTCTTTTGAAGAAAAAGTTAAGGGAATTGAAGTGCATAAGACAAAATCATCTGAACCCTTCAATTTATATTCAAAAGCCATTGGCAAGTCAAAAGCAGATGCTGTTCCCCAGGGTTTTTCCGGCGAGTCAAATCCAACTCTGGTACAGAAAATTGCCCGCTTCGTTAGAGGAAATTTCTTTATTCCCGATGCCCGCAAAGGCTGGATAAAACATGCCTTGAAAAAAGCAGAGGAAATTCTTTCAAAAGGCGAAATCAAAATAGTAATAACTACGGGACCGCCACATTCAACACATCTTGTCGGGTTAAATTTGAAAAAAAAGTTTGATATAAAATGGATAGCCGATTTTCGTGATCCCTGGTCGGATGTATATTACAATAAAATGTTTTATAAAACCGAACTTGCAAATTCTATCGACAAGAAAATGGAGCAGGAAGTAATTTCCGCTGCCGACAAGATTTTGACTATAGGACCTTCTATGCAAAAACTGCTGATGAGTAAATTAAAAAATAAAAATTTCGACTCATCAAAGTTTTCTTTTGTTTTAAATGGTTACGATCCGGAAGCCTTTAAAAATTTACAGAAGGAAAAAAATAATCTTACATTTACCATATGCCACCTAGGGGTGTTGAGTGATAATCAACCTATCCATGGTTTCATAAATGCATTGAGTGAAATATTCAAATCGGATCAAAATATTTCCGGTAAAATATGTATAAAATTAATTGGAAAAATTTCACCCGATATAATTAATGAATTCAGAGAGAAAATTAGTTCTCCGGATCTGAAAATAATAAACTACCTTCCACACCAAGAAGCAATTCGTGAAATAGTGAATGCGGATTTACTGATTAACAGTCTCGCCGATGTAAATAATGCAAATTATCTTATTTCCGGCAAACTTATGGAGTACATTGCAACAGGAAATCCTATTATGTGTTTTGGTGACCCCAAAGGAGATGCATCGGAATTATTATCTGAATTTAAAAATACAATAGTATTGGACAGAGATAATAAAGTTGAAATAATGAATTTTATTCTTTCCATGTATAGCAAATGGGAATTAAACGAAAACCCAATTGAAAGTAATTCAATCGATAAGTATTCGCGTTATGCGACTACCAAACAATTAGCGAAATTAATTGATAAAATATAATTTAAACACATATGAGCTTTGTTTTTGAAAAGATAAATACTGCCTTAGTATTGGGACCGCATCCCGACGATATGGAATTTGGCTGCGTTGGTACAGTGATTAAATTACTCGAGCAAAATGTTAATGTACATTTAGCCGTATTCAGCATGTGTGAAAAATCTGTTCCTGCCGGGCTTCCTAAAGATATTATTAAAAAAGAAATGCTGGAAGTTGCGGAAAAACTTAAATTAAAGAAGGAAAATATTCACCTTTTTGATTATGAGGTAAGAGAATTCCCAAGATATCGTCAGGAAATACTTGAAGACCTTGTTCTGCTCGGCAAAAAGGTAAATCCTGATTTAGTATTCATGCCAAGTGGTACAGACATACATCAGGATCACCAGACCATTCATAATGAAGGCAAACGCGCATATAAATTTAATATGTTACTTGGCTATGAAATGCCATGGAATAATTTTAATTTTAATGCTGATTTATATGTAAAACTGAACGAAGAAACTGTTGAGAAAAAAATAGAACTTATCAATCTCTACAAATCTCAAAGCCATCGTGCGTATAGCGATCCCGAATTCTTAAAATCATTATTAAGAATTCGCGGTAATCAAATTCGTGTAAAGTATGCTGAAGCCTTCGAAGTTTTACGATTAATAGCATAGCCAATGATAAAATTATCTGCATTAATAGATTATTTTGAAAAGCTGAATTTAAAAGTCGTCAATTTGCCGGCGAATAAAGAAATTGAAATTACGGGAGGCAAAAATATTTCTGAAGCCGGTCAGGGTGAAATTACATTCCTTGGTCAAAAACTTAAAAATCAGGCGCAGGAAATTCTGAAAAACTCCAAAGCTTCATTAATCATAATAGACAACGAAATTTATACTGAAATAGACAGTACTCAGCTTAAATCTGTTTTTGTTATTTCAGATAAGCCAAAAGAGGTAATGGTTTCTTGTCTGACTGAATTTTTTGTCGAAAAAATAAAAGCCGGAATACATGCAACTGCTATTCTTCATCCAAATGTAAAACAGGGAAAAAATAATTTTATTGGCCCATACACTATTATTGAAGAAGGTGTAGTTATCGGAAATGATTGTATTATTGAGTCGGGTGCAAACATAAAGAAGAATACTATTATTGGCGACAGAGTGAAAATTAAAACCGGCGCAGTCATTGGCGGACAAGGATTCGGATACGTAAATAAAAATAATAAATGGGAGAACTTTCCGCATTTTGGAAATGTAGTTATTGAAGACGATGTAGAAATTGGCAGCAATACATGCATTGACAGAGGCGCATTGGGAAGCACAATATTAAAGAAAGGCGTTAAAATTGATAACCTGGTCCACATTGCTCATAACGTTGTCGTAGGTGAAAACTCGCTGGTAATAGCCGATGCAATGGTCGGAGGCAGTGCTGTAATAGGTGAAAATACATGGGTTGCACCATCAGTTGCCATTCGTAATGGAATTACAATTGGTTCGGGATGTACAATCGGAATGGGTGCAATTGTCACTAAAAGCGTGGATGATGGTGTTACAGTTGTAGGAAATCCTGCAGCACCTTTTAAGAGTAAACAATAATAATATTTTATATCGTGTGTGGCATTGCAGGTTTTATAGATAATGAAATAAACAAGGAACAGGCCGATAGTCTTATTACAAAAATGTTGCAAACGATTTCTTATCGTGGACCTGATGCAACAAATAATTATATTGATTCTCCATTTGTACTAGGTCATAACCGGCTAAGTATTATCGATCTCAGTGACGCCGCTATGCAGCCTTTTCAATACGGTAATCTCATCATAGTATTCAATGGGGAGATTTATAATTATATTGAAATTAGAAAGCAACTTATAGAAGAAGGCCGGAAGTTTACAACACAGTCGGACACAGAAGTAGTTTTAGCAGCCTATCAGCAATACGGAACTAAATGTGTAAAATATTTTGTGGGCATGTGGTCGTTGGCTATCTATGATAAAGAAAATAAAAGATTATTCTGTTCCCGAGACCGCTTTGGAATAAAACCATTCTATTATATCAATGAAGGAGCTAAATTTTATTTCGGATCCGAATACAAAACCTTAAAAGTTACTTCTGTTTTTAAGAATGAACTTAACCTGGACCAGGTTTCCAGAGGGTTACAGCTTGGCTGGGTTTGTTATGAGGACGAAACTTTTTTTTCTAAAATTAAATCGCTGCCGGCTGCTACTAATTTGATTTATCAGGATGGAAATATAAAGATTGAAAAATACTGGGACATTGATACTGCAAAAACATTTTCCGGTTCTCTTGAAGAAAAGATTGAAAAGTTCAGATTGCTTTTTATTGACAGTATAAAAATGCACATGCGTGCCGATGTAGAGGTTGGAGGTTGTCTTAGCGGAGGACTTGACAGTTCTTCAATTTCATCGGCAGTTTCTGAATTGTTCAGGGAAACAAAATTTAAGACATTTACAATTTATTATGAAGGAAAGGATTCTGTGGATGAAAGGCCTTGGGTAAATGAAGTATTGAAACAATATCCATCGCTTACCAATTTTACGTACTCCCCTTCGGAAAAGGAGATAACCGAAGAGTTAGAAAAAATTATTTACCATGCTGATGTTCCTATGGCAGGCTCTTCACCCATATCACAATATTTTGTAATGAAGCTTGCACATCAACATAAGATTAAGGTGTTATTAGACGGGCAGGGGTCCGATGAATACCTTGCAGGCTATATGCATTCTTTTTATCGTTTGGTTGGCGGGTTAATCGGGAAACTAAATTTTATCGATGCAAGCCGGGAGTTTTATTCGCATGCTAAAACACAAAAGTATTCATTAACAAAATCTATAGATGCTCTTGGAAAAAGTGTATTAGCCGGAATCAAAAATGAAAATTCTCTTTACCAACTGGAGTATCATAATTACTTTCCGTTTTTATCAGAAAATAAAAAAGATAATTTTCAACTCGAAGAAGTATCGGGCAGCAGGTTAAATAAATTCTTGTATCACCTTACTTTTTCAACCTCTCTTCCTTCCTTATTGCATTACGAAGACAGGAACTCCATGGCATTTTCTATTGAATCCCGTGTCCCTTTTCTTGATCATCGATTGGTTGAATTTGTTTTTTCATTAAATGACGCCGATAAATTCAGACTTGGAAATACGAAGTACATCTTACGAAAATCTCTAAAAGGTTTGGTTCCCGATACCATCCTGAATAGAAAAGATAAGAAGGGTTTTGTTACGCCGGGTGAAGTGAAATGGCTTAGAGGACCCTTGTCACATCTTCTTGAAATCGATTATAGCAAGATTGATTTTATTTCTAAAAACAAAGCCGTAAAAATTATTGATGATTTTAAAGCAGGGAATAATAAGAATGCTAATCTTGTTTGGAGAATTGCCATTCTAAATTACTGGGTAAAGCTAAATCGGATTTAGTTGTGGTTTTATCAATTAGTGATACGATAATTCGAAACTGAAGAGCATAATTTCTGAATCAGGATTTCCATGCTCTTAATAAATTACATTGGTTTACGAAAGCTGGTAAGCGATAAATTGCGGATTAAAATCCAACCGCTCAAAATTATAGTTTGTGACAATAACCTAAAAGGTCTCTGCGAGATGACACTGTTATGTTTTTCATAGGTAGGGGGAAAAGTATAGCTAAAAGTTTCATTCTGAAAGTGTGATTCGCTTTTTAAAATTATAAATGTAGTATGCAGAGCATCTTTTAGCATTAATTTCCCCTCTCTCATATTACCAATAAAAAAAACTCAATTGTCATCTCGCAGAGACCTTTTAGGTTTTTGGTACTATATTCTTGATTGTACAATAAATTACTTTCTGGTATAGGTCCACGCGATCATTGGCGAAACTGCATTCCGTTTAAAGTTAGGACTATTGCTAACTAAAAATTTCCCGCTTTTAGTTTCCTTGCTTTTAATAAGCAGCATTGGTTTGTGAAAATTGATGGGCGATTAATTGCGGATTAAAATCCACCGGCTCTCGGGTATAGACTGTACCTAATTTCCTAAAGGGTCTCTGCGAGATGACATTGTTATATTTTTCATAGAGAGAGGGGAAAGTATTGCTAAAAGTTTCCTTCTGAAAATGTCTTTTCCATTTAATAAATTATAAATATAATATTCAGAGCTGTGGGTATTAATATCGATTGACCGGAGATATCAAGTAAGGCAGCGTAGTCATGCGAAGGTATTGTAGAAGAAATTATTAAATGTATTACTCGCATAGAAATCGCCGAGTGGGTTTTACAGTTGTTAGTATTGGGAATGTAAGTCGTAGTCCGCGCGAATAGATGCGTGTTCATTTAATCAAACGAACTACTCGCGCTAAGATTACTCCTTGTGTGATGTTTTTTTTTGTTAGAATTGTATCAGTCCGACGTTTGTTTGCTGGTTAACGTTGACGATAACATTTGAAGAGCATGTATCAATATAAATTGTGTCAGGATGAATGCAAACTGTATAGGTCCCTGCCGGAACACCACTGATCAAAAAACCACCATTCGTTCCTACATAAGTTGAATAGGTATCAACACCGGCAATAGCATAAGCGGTTGCTGAAAAAACAGGAGCAATAGACCCTGCAATACTTCCGTCAATTCCTGTTGTAGTCGCACGGATCACAGGCTTCAAGTGAAAATTCCCATTCCCTTGTTCAACAATGGAACGGGAAGCATCAAAGTCGAGCTGTATGATGTTGGTAACACCGGCAACTAACTGTTTATGGATCTGTATTTTTAAACCACTTTGTGAACCGCTTGGTATGGTAAGCGGATAGGTAATACCGTTTTTTGTAACTGTATTGTTTGAGCCCAGTATCAAACGAATCTGCGAAACATTTCCGGCCGGAATAGAATCACTTGCAATAAGTGTATCCAATCCATTGGTGTATTGCAATAAATTATATCTTCCCGGTGCAGGTACAACCATGGAAATCCATCCATTGGTTTGATCCGAATGAACTTCTACTCCAACAACGTCTACAATAACTGAGTCATAAACAGCTGGTGCATCTGTAAGCCTTACCTGAAGATAGGTCGATGGTGTTAATGTTGTTGTATTCTGATCCACTGTTGTATCTTTTGAACAAGAAAAAATGGAGACGAAAGCAATTGCCAATAGTATTATCTGATTTTTCATTTTCGTAAATTAGTTAACGTAGACG
>JAYURB010000234.1:0-3648 GCA_043756425.1 Bacteroidota bacterium | reverse complement strand
TATAAAAATAAAATTATTACAATTGGAAGTGTCTGTACAACCATTTTGACTTAGTATTACTGCATAGCTTCCATTTGAAGTCGGCGTATACGTTTTGTTGGTTTCACCTGAAATCGGATTCATGGTATTGCAATCTAACCATTGGTAGGATGAACTCGTGGCATTCGCCGTTAAGGATTGCAAACTAACTGTTACGGAAGTATCTATTCCAATAATGGTAATTGGTTTAGTATTTGAATTCGGACAAATTCCTGTTGTTGTATAACTAACAGTATAGTTTCCGGGCAAGGAACTATTGAAATTTATACTTCCTGAAACGGAGTCGACATTAATTCCTGAAGTTGAATAGGAGAAGTGTCCACCGGCTTGCCCGGTAATTAAAGGTGATACATCTTTATTATTGTTACAATAAGAAGTTGAAGAATAAGAAAAGTCGGCATTGCTTAAAGTGTTAATGGTAATGGGCCTACTTGAAACACTTGAACACGCTCCACTTTTAGTATATACTACTGTATAAGTTCCAAGGTTTGATAAGCTTAAATCAATTATTCCTGTCACAGAATCTATTTTTAAGCCTGTAGGGATACTTGAAAAAATCCCACCGCTTTGTCCTGTAATTGTTGGAACCGGATTTGAATTGTTTGGGCAATACGTAGTATCGTTATAAAAGAAATCTGCATTTCCTGAACCTATAAGCGTTATTGTTTGTGTTGA
Organism: Bacteroidota bacterium; assembly: GCA_043756425.1. Lineage (GTDB taxonomy): Bacteria > Bacteroidota > Bacteroidia > AKYH767-A > 2013-40CM-41-45 > JADKIH01. The sequence continues at coordinate 2,934 of JAYURB010000234.1, read as the reverse complement.
AAAATTTGCGCAGGGTCCGGGAGCTGTATACGTTACAGTATATGTGCCAAGAGTTGATATAGGAAGATTTATAGTTCCTGTCCCTGCATTTATATTTAAACCGGAAGGAGTGCTGGAGAAAGTTCCACCTGTTTGTCCTGAAATTGTTGGTGTTGGATTTGCTTCATTTCGGCAATAAGAAGCAGAGCTGTAGTTAAAACTTACATTGCCTGCATTATTTATTGTAACCTGTTGCGTGAATGTACTGGGACATATTCCTGAAACAACAAATGAAACGGTATATGTTCCGGTGCTTGAAGCACTCAAATCTATTGTGCCTGTTGCAGCATTGATGTTTAACCCTATAGGAGTTGCAGAAAAAATTCCCCCGGAAATTCCGGAAATTGTCGGTGTAGGATTCAGGTTACTGGTGCAGAAAGATGTGGAGCCGTAATTGAAATTCGCATTACCGCCTGCTGCAATAGTTACAGAATTACTATAGGAGTTCGGACATGAACCGGAAACAGCATACATCACCGAATATGTACCCTGATTTGAAGCGCCAATATTAATAACTCCTGTACTTGAATTTAATGCCAACCCTGAAGGGGTACTTGAGAAAGTACCGCCCGGTATTCCTGTAATTGTTGGTGTTGGATTCGGAGCCGATAAACAATACGTGGCCGAGCTGTATGTGAAATTCGCATTACTTAATGCATTCATGGTAATAGATTGTGTTGAAGAAGTCGGACAACTTCCTGTAACAGCATAGGTAACAATATAGGTGTCGGGAATTGATGCACTAACATCGATAATTCCTGTACTGCTATTAATCACCAGGCCGAGAGTCGTACTGTAGAATGTTCCTCCCGTTTGTCCTGTAATCGTTGGTAAAGGATCTGAAGCATTCAAACAATAACTGGTAGGGCTAAAGGAGAAATTCGAATTGGACATTGAATTAATAGTAACTGTACGAGTCGAAGAGTTAGGGCATGTTCCGGTTACCGAATAAGTTACGGTGAAGGTTGATGGGTTTGATGCACTCACATCAATGATTCCTGTACTTGCATTAATTACTAATCCGGGAGGTGTGCTTGAAAATGTTCCTCCGGCTAATCCGCTAATTGTTGGTATGGGATCGATAGCATTTACACAAAAAGCAGTAGAATTATAATTGAAGTTGGCATCGCTCAAAGCATTTATGGTAACGGATCGCGTCGATGAATTCGGACAGGTTCCAGTTACAGAATATGTAACAGTATACGTTGCCGGATTTGATGCGCTCACATCAATCGTCCCTGTCCCTGCATTAATTACTAAGCCAGTAGGAGTACTGGTGAATGTACCTCCTGCCAGTCCGGAGATTGTTGGCAAAGGATCAGTTGCACTTAAACAATAATCAGTTGCGTTATAGGTGAAGTTCGCATTGCTTAAAGCATTTATAGTGACAGAATGCGTTGAAGAATTCGGACAATTTCCTGTTACAGAATAAGTAATTGTATATATTCCTGCATTGGATGTACTCAAATTTATAGTCCCTGTACTGGTATTAATATCTAAACCGGATGGTGCCCACGAAAAATTACCACCCGACAACCCTGTAATTGTTGGTGTCGGATTTGCTCCACCTGCACAATAGGCAGGAGTACTATATGAGAAATTCGCATTACTCAAAGCATTTATAGTAACTGATCGTGTTGATGAATTCGGACAACTCCCGGTAACGGAATAAGTGACTGTATAAGTTCCCGGATTTGATAAACTCACGTCAATGATGCCCGAACTGCTATTAATGATTAATCCGGTAGGAGACCTTGTGAAAGTACCACCTGTCAATCCTGTAATTGTAGGTGTTGGATCAATAGCATTTGCACAATAGGAAGAAGTGCTATAATTAAAACCGGCATTGCTCAGAGCATTTATTGTTACTGATTTGAAGGATGAATTTGGGCAAGATCCCGGAGTTGTATACGTTATTATATAGGGTCCCGGGATTGAAGCGCTAATATCTATTTTACCGGTATTTGCATTTATAATTAGTCCTGCGGGAGAACTGGTAAATGTTCCTCCCGGAATTCCTGAAATTGTTGGTGTAGGATTGGAGCTATTTGAACAATAAGAAGAAGCACTATAAGTAAAGTTGGCATTTGGTAATGTATAGGTAATTTCTAAAACCGGAGCATTACCATAATCCCTACTGCCGATTCGGCGTGACGAACAATTTAATGATTCATTGCCAATAAGAATCCATCCTTTATTTGAAGATGGGTTATTTATCCAGCCCTGAACGTTTGAGATTAAAGAAGCTGTTGATGTAAAAGTTTGGAGTCCTTGTCCTGCAGTAAACGTTTTTGTTGCGGAGACAGAACCGAAATCACCTCCCGGTGTTGTCCATGGATTGGTTCCGGTTTGGGCATCAATCCAGGTTGCATCAGGAAAGACAGCAGGTGCTCCTGTCCCGGTTCCGAAAGAGGTTCCTTCTCCCCATTCCGTTGATACCGGACTTAAAGTATAATTGGTTGCCGTTGCAGTGGGTGAAGTAAAATCCACATCAAATGTTACAGTAACGCTTGTAACAGTTGCTGCACAGGAAAGACTCGTTAAGTCGAATTGTAATAATGCCCTTCTATTAGATCCCGTGCATGTTTGTCCGCAAAACAATTCTCCTATACCGTTTGAGTTTGAAGTTGAGTCAGAATAAATGGAATTATCTTTACTTGGAGTTAATTGCAGGGTAAGAGCTGTTGATGAGAATGAATTTAATTGCTGAATAAAAAGAAACATTAAAAATATATTTTTCATTTATTTTAATTATTTTGAATTATGTTCTAATATTGATTAATTCTAATTATTAGAAGTGCCATAAAATGAATTTATATTAATAATTAATTGAAGTGATTGATTTAAATCTTAGTTTTAAAAATGCAATATTAATATAGAATATGTATTTTCAAA
>JAYURB010000233.1:0-8886 GCA_043756425.1 Bacteroidota bacterium | reverse complement strand
CTAGATGCGTTGGAGCGTTGGAGCGTTGGAGCGTTGGAGCGTTGGAGCGTTGGAGCGTTGGAGCGTTGGAGCGTTGGAGCGTTGGAGAAGTTTAGTATTCATGGTAAAAAATATTTACACAAACTTATAAAATAAATATGCGAAAAGTCAAATATAGTTATGAACAAAGAATTAAATTCGACATGTAATGAAAAAGAATTTCAAAATCTTAAATTCTTCATGAAATGAAGAATTTATCCATTTTGAAAAGCAAAAAATAAACCTACTTACACAACTTATTATACTGCTCAACCGCCTGCGGATACCCCAAACTAACAGCAGTCTGCAAATCCCGACAAGCCACATCCTTCTTCCCCATTGCATTTTCGACAAGCCCTCTGAAAAAGATTGATCTGCCCACATTGGGTTTAAATTCGAGTGCACGGTTGAAATCACTGAGTGCTTCATCGTACTTGCCCAAATTATAAAGAGAAACACCGCGGTTATGATAAGCATCAACGTAAGTAGGCTTAAGCTTTATCGCTTCGTTGAAGTTTTCAGTGGCTTCTTTAAATAAATTATTTTTCTTGTATAAAATTCCCCTGTTATTGAAAGCGATGGCATTTGAAGGATCCAGTTTTATTGCTTTTTCATAATCCTGAATTGCCAGGTCAAATTTATTTTCATTGGTGTAAATGATAGCTCTGTTGCTATATCCTTTTGAAAAGTCGGGTTCCAGACTGATGGCTTTATTGTAATCTGCCAAAGCTTCCGCTGTTTTATTATTATTCATATAAATAATACCGCGGTTAATATATGCCTGAGGAATTGTCTGATATTGATTAATAACATCGTTCCACAATACAAAGCCATCTTTCCATACTGCGCATCGTGCCGATGTTTTAACTGAATAAAAAATAGTTGTCGAGATTAATACCAGAACGACCAATCCTTTATACGTATATCCCGAACTTTTTTTATTCCATAACCAATAAATTCCTTCACCTACAAGATAAAATATCCCAATGGAAGGAATGTAGCTGTAACGGTCAGCCATAATAGCCCATCCAACAGGCAAAAGTTGTAATACAAGTAAGACGGTAACGGTAAAAAATCCAATACTGAAAAATATTTTTTTTGTTTTACGCAGTGAATAAAGTGCTCCAACAGCAACAGCGAGCACTAATATAAGGTAACTATAATAATAGGTCGGAATTGTTCCTTTGCCTGAAATTGATACCCATAATACGAACAAAGCTGCAAAGGCAATGCAAGCTTAACCAGGTATGTAATGAAACCATAACTGGCGAATATTATACGTTGCCCCATATCAAAAGTGGCTGTATCAACAGCTCCTGATGATTTTTGTGCATGCACTGCTACAAAACCAAAAATAAGTGACAAAAGAAAGAAAGGAACTTTTTGAAGCAGTGTTTTTGCATTAAATTTCTGTCCTTTAAAATAGTCCGTAAGTACTAATAGTAATGGAAGAGATGCAGCCATGGCTTTAGAAAGCAGTGAAAGCAGAAATAAAAACAATGCGAATACATAATACTTGTTCTTTCCATCGTCCAGGTATTTCATATAAAAGATATAGGAAGCAAGAAAGAAAAATGTATAGAGAAGATCTTTGAGTTCCGAAGCCCAGGCAACAGATTCAACGTGCATAGGATGAAGTGCAAAAAGTAAAGCTGCTACTAAAGCAACAATAGATTTATTGCTTAAACGAAAGACAGCAAAGAAAACCAGCAACACATTCAGCAAATGAAGAAATAAATTGAAAGCATGATATCCCTTTTCACTTACTTCGAAAAATTTATATTGAATAGCATACACAAGAACCGTTAAGGGGTGATAGTTTCCCATCAGGTTGGTAGAAAAAATCTCTTTTAAATTAATGGAGCGAATTAAAAGGTTATTCTTTATATAATCATCATCGTCCCATACAAAACCATTGTTTAATGCAGGTAGGTAGGATAAAAGAGCTATAAACAGAATTCCAAATAAGACTACGTAATTAAATGTGGTATTTGATTTTTCTTTTACTATAGAAGGCTTTTTGGCTTGCTTAGAATTAGGTTTGTTTTTCATAAATAACTTTAAAATAAAAGTTGTGAAAGTTAATTAAAGTTCAATCGATTGCAAATACCAATTTACAATGAAAATACTTAAAAATTAACGGTGTAAACTATAAATATGTTTATATGTTTAATAAACTATTCCTACTAAGGCCGAATTGCTGCAACCGTAAAGTATATATTACTTTCCAACAAACCGTAATCGGCCGACTCTACAACCCCGTCTCCCGTTAAATCTTCGACTACATAACCAAGCAGTGTTACAACAATTGCATTTTCCATATCCGAATAATCCTGTGATTCAACAACTCCATCCTGAAAGCCAACTCCAAGTGTTGCATCAGAAATATCACCGCTCCAGAATGCAAAATTACCATCTAAAAGATCGTATTGATTATTACCGTATGCTTTATTCAAAGCATTCGTGAAATCATATGAAACTTGCGTTCCGGTGAACGTTAAAGGAATTGCACTCCAGGTCTCAAGTGCATTTCTGTGCCTCACAACAATATAATAAGCGTTTCCATTTACCGATGATGGAAACGTGCACGTTGCATATCCCGCAATAGACACTGTTGTTGTTTGAGAATACGAAATACTATGAGGAGCAGCACTATTTGCTAATTCAATTATTAAAGTATCCGTAACAGAAGAAGAGATTATTCCTGTCATTAATCCTCCACCGGTGTAAAACCCTTCAATGAAAAGTCTTACATTCAAGTCAACGGTAGAAATAATAACTGCAAATGAGTTCGCACTACTAGCGGTTCCGCATGATGTAGTTATTGACAGCAAGCCACTTGATGCACCGGATGGGACTGTACAAGTAATTTGTGATGAATTGTCAACTGTATAATTTATAACAGCAACACCGTTGAGGGTTATACCGGTTGTCCCATTGAATCCTGATCCTGAAATAACAACAGTTGATCCGGGAGCACCGGATGAAGGTGTGAATCCGCTAATTACAGGAGTTGAATTTACGAACATTGTAACAGCATTTGAAACTGCAGGATTTCCGCTTACGCAATTTGCATTTGAAATCATTTCACAGGTAATAATATCGCCATTCTGAAACGCTGCAGAAGAATATGTGTCTCCGGTTCCCAACAAAGTATTTCCGTTTTTCCACTCATAGGTTGGTAATGATCCTCCATTTTGAGGAGTTGCCGTAAAGCTCACATTATCTCCAATGCAAATTGTATTACCCGGTAATGCAGCAATGGACACACCGGACGCAACAATAGGAATAACTGTCATCCTGATAACATTCGATGCAGCCGTACTTCCCGTAACACACAATTCACCGGAAATAATCTCACACGTGATTTCATCTCCTGTCAAGAAAGAGGACGTTGTATAAGTATCACTGTTACTACCCACTACATTGGAACCGTTTTTCCAAATATACGTTGGACTATTCCCGCCATTTACAGCAGCTGCAGTAAATGTAACATTGGTTCCGGTGCAAATAGTATTAGACGGCGATGCCACAATACTTACAGAAGGAGTTAACAGAGGACTAACACTCATAGTTATTGAATTGGAAGTTGCAGTACCGGTGGTTAAACAATTTGCATTGGATGTCATTACGCAGGTTATTGAATTCCCGTCAGCAATTCCTGAAGAAGCATAGGTTGGACTGTCGGTTCCAACATCTGTAGTTCCGATTTTCCATTGATAAGACGGCATTGTTCCTCCATTGGTTGGCATTGCTGTGAATGTTACCGGTGTGCCGGCACAAATTGTATTTCCGGGATTGACGGAAATACTTATACTTGCCATTGCATTAGGGTTAACAGTCATTACAATAGGATTCGATGTTGCAGAACTGCTCGTGACACAAAGGGCATTGGATGTCATTACGCAGGTGATAATGTCTCCGTTAACCAAAGATGTATTTGTATAGGTTGGACTGTTAGCTCCCACATCCGTTGTTCCGATTTTCCATTGATAAGATGGTGTTGTTCCTTCATTGACCGGTATTGCAGTGAATGTTACAGGAGTTCCATCACAAATTGTACTGCCCGGATTTGCAGAAATACTAACACTTGTTGATATATTTGGATTAACTGTCATTACAATTGCATTGGATGCAACAGGATTTCCGGTCACGCACGTTGCATTGGAAGTCATAACACAGGTAACATTGTTTCCATTTGCCAAAGCAGCATCTGTATAGGTTGGGCTGTTTGTTCCAACATTCGTTGCTCCTATTTTCCATTGGTAACTTGGTGTTGATCCTTCATTATTTGGTATTGCAGTGAATGTAACCGGAGTGCCGGCACAAATTGTATTTCCCGGATTGGCAGATATACTAACACTTGCTGTAACATTTGGATTAACGCTCATTACAATAGGATTCGAAACAACAGGACTGCCTGTTGCACAAATTGCATTAGAAGTCATAACACAGGTAACACTGCTTCCATTTGTTAAAGAAAGATCTGTATAATTGGGACTGTCCGTTCCCACGTTCGTTGTTCCTATTTTCCATTGGTAACTTGGAGTTGATCCTCCGTTGGTCGGTGTAGCTGTGAATGTTACACTAGTGCCATCACAAATTGAATTTCCCGGATTGGAAGAAATGCTAACGCTTGCAGTTAAATTTGGATTTACAATCATAACAATTGCATTCGATGTAGAAGGACTTCCCGTTGCGCACAGTGCATTAGAAGTCATCACACAGGTAACAGCATTTCCATTTGCCAAAGCAGCATCTGTATAGATTGGACTGTTGGTTCCAACGTTCGTTGCTCCAATTTTCCATTGGTAACTTGGAGTTGTTCCTCCGTTAGACGGAGTAGCAGTAAATGTTACGCTTGTTCCATCACAGATTGTATTTCCCGGATTGACAGAAATGCTTACACTTGATGCAACATTCGGGATTACTGTCATATTAATTGCATTGGATGTTGCAGGATTTCCGTTAATGCAAGCGGCATTAGAAGTCATTTCGCAGGTTACACTGTTTCCATTTATTAAAGCTGCATTGGTATAGGTTGGACTGTTAGTGCCCACGTTAGCAGCACCAATTTTCCATTGATAGCTTGGTGTTGTACCTCCATTTGTTGGTGTTGCTGTAAATGTTACACTTGTGCCATCACAAATTGTATTTCCCGGATTGGCAATTATATTAACACTTGCTGTAAGGTTTGAATTTACCGTCATAACAACAGCATTAGATGTAGCAGGGCTTCCCGTAACACAAGCTGCATTGGAGGTCATAACGCAGGTGACACTGTTGCCATTAGTTAAAGATGCATTTGTATATGTTGGACTGTTTGTTCCCACATTGGCAGCACCAATTTTCCATTGGTAAATTGGTGTCGCACCTCCATTAGAAGGTGTTGCTGTAAATGTTACACCCGTACCTGAACAAATTGTATTTCCCGGATTGGCAGAAATGCTAACACTTGCCGCTACGTTCGGATTTACAGTCATAACAATTGCATTCGATGTTGCAGGACTTCCTGTTACACAAGTAGCATTGGAGGTCAATACACAGGTGACGCTGTTTCCGTTTGCTAAGGATGCATTAGTATAGGTTGCACTGTTCGTTCCCACATTCGAAGCTCCTATTTTCCATTGATAACTTGGAGTGGCGCCTCCATTAGTAGGTGTTGCCGTAAAAGTTACATTCGTACCTGAACAAATTGTGTTTCCGGGATTGGCAGAAATACCAACACTTGCCACTACGTTCGGATTTACAGTCATAACAATTGCATTCGATGTAGCAGGGCTACCTGAAACACAAGCTGCATTCGAAGTCATAACGCAGGTGACACTGTTTCCGGTTGCCAAAGCTGCATTAGTATATGTTGAGCTGTTCGTTCCCACATTCGAAGCTCCTATTTTCCATTGATAACTTGGAGTGGTGCCTCCATTAGTAGGTGTTGCCGTAAAAGTTACACTCGTACCTGAACAAATAGTATTACCGGGATTGGCAGAAATACTAACACTTGCTGTTACATTCGAATTAACTGTCATAAAAATAGCATTCGATGTTGCAGGGCTTCCGGTTGCACAGTTAGCATTGGAAGTCATTACGCATGTGACGCTGTTTGTGTTCGCTAAGGCTGCATTTGTATAGTTTGGACTATTTGTTCCCACATTCGTTGTTCCGATTTTCCATTGATAACTAGGTGTTGTGCCGCCATTGGTTGGAGTAGCGGTGAATGTTACACTTGTTCCGGCACAAATTGTATTACCGGGGTTGGCAGAAATACTAACGCTTGCAGCTACATTAGCATTTACGGTCATAACAATAGCATTTGATGTTGCAGGACTTCCTGAAACACAAGGAGCATTTGAAGTTATTACACACGTAATGCTGTTTCCATTTGCCAACGTGGTAGTAGTATATGTTGGACTATTCGTCCCCACATTGGTTGCTCCTCTTTTCCATTGGTAACTTGGTGTTGTGCCCCCATTTGTTGGCGTAGCGGTAAATGTCACACTCGTTCCGGAACAAATTGTAGTTCCTGTACTGGCAGAAATACTAACGCTAGTTGTTACATTCGGATTAACCGTCATAACAATTGCATTCGATGTTGCAGGACTTCCTGTGGCGCAGGTAGCATTAGAAGTCATCACACATGTTACACTATTTCCGGTCGCCAAGCCTGCATTAGTATAGGTTGAACTATTCGTTCCCACATTTGTTGTTCCTATTTTCCATTGGTAACTTGGCGTAGTACCTCCATTGGTTGGTGTAGCAGTAAATGTCACACTTACTCCTGAACAAATAGTATTTCCGGGATTTGCAGAAACACTTACGCTTGCTGCTAAATTCGGATTAACGGTCATAACAATTGCATTTGATGTTGCAGGACTTCCTGTTACACAGCCGGCATTCGAAGTCACTACACATGTGACACTGTTTCCATTTGCTAAGGAAGCACTCGTATAAGTTGGACTATTCGTTCCAACATTAGTGGCTCCAACTTTCCATTGATAACTTGGAGTGGCTCCGCCATTGACAGGTGTGGCAGTAAATGTCACACTCGTTCCCGAACAAATTGTATTTCCGGGATTGGCAGAAATACTAACACTTGCAGCAACATTCGGGTTTACCGTCATAACAATTGCATTCGATGCGACAGGACCTCCAATAGCACAGAATGCATTGGATGTCACTTCGCAGGTAATACTGTTTCCGGAACTTAAAGTTGTAGTGGTATAATTCGGACTATTTGTTCCAACATTGGTTGCTCCCAGCTTCCATTGATAACTTGGTGCAGGGCCTCCATTGACAGCAATAGCAGTAAATGTTACGCTTGCGCCATCGCAAACAGTACTTCCGGGATTAGCAGATATACTAACGCTTGCTGTAACATTTGGATTAACCGTCATGATTATTGAATTTGAAACAGCAGGGTTTCCGGATACACAATCGGCATTTGAAGTCATTTCGCAAGTCACTACATCACCGTTTATTAGTGATGAAGTTGTATAAGTCGCAAAGTTTGTTCCAACATTGACTCCGCCAATCTTCCATTGGTATGATGGACTTGCGCCACCATTTACGGGAATTGCTGTAAATGTTGCAGAAGCACCGTCACATTCCGGGTTGGAACCTGATGTTATGGCAATCGATACTGAAGGAATAACCTGTGGGTTTACAGACATTGTCAATACGTTCGAACTTGCGCTTAAAAGTGCACCGCTATTGATTGTAAATATCATATTAGGTCTTACCGAACCCGTACCTGAACCTGTTAGTTGTGTGCATGCTCCCGCTCCGCTTGCACCATCGGCCTGATAATAAGCTGTTGAAACAAATGTTGAAGTAGACTGATATGTTTGATATGCAGTTATGCCAACTACCTGATTCGAATAACAAATATCAACTACAACATTAGAGGTACCATCCCAGTTAAAAGGATTGATAAATGTATGTGTATTAATTGCATTCAACGTTGGTATATAATTAACAGGACCGAATACAGTTGTAAACACAGGAGCAAGAAATGTTGTTGTCATAACAGTTGAGGCAGTCTGTGCAATTTTAATGGTGTAACCATTAAGCGTAGAAGGATTCCCTGTTGTTCCCGCAACATTAAATCCTAAAGAAGTAATATTTCCTGCAGACAATCCCAGCGCTGTTAATTCAGAAGCTTTAATTAGATACTGTTGACGCCCGTTTCCCCAATAAGTAGGATATGCAGCTGATAAACTAGTGTTTGTTGCATTGGTGCCTGTTCCCGTCCCAAGCGTATTGGTAACGCTTTGTGTGCAGGATGAAATAGAAGTAATATCGCAAGATAGAGCTTGTCCATTGGTTAATGAGGCTGTAGTAAAAGTTGAACTGTTTGTGCCGACATTAACGCCATCTACTTTCCATTGATAGGAAGGATTGCTTCCGTTTAATATAGTGGCAGTAAAAGTTACTGAAGAACTAGCGCAAAGAGGATTGGTTCCGCTTGTTTGTGAAATGGAAACGGTTGGATTGGCAACAGAATTTACAAAAACAGTAATTCCATTTGAAGAAGCAGTATTAGGGTTAGCACAAGAACCTGTTGCTGTAAGTTCACAAGTTACTACTTGACCATTCGTCAATGCCGATGTTGAAAAAGTATTGCTATTTAATCCTGTATTGACTCCATCTACCTTCCATTGATAAACGGGAGTTGAACCACCGTTTGAAGCTGTTGCTGTAAAAGAAAGCAAATTGCCTGAACAAGTAGGATTTGTTCCCGATGTTAAAGCAATTGAAACTGCAGGCGGTGAACTTGGATTTATCACCATGGTAATTACATTGGAGTTTGAAACAACGGTATTGGAACTTCTTGTAAAAATCATATTAGGGCGAACCGAACCGGTGGCT
>JAYURB010000232.1:0-3671 GCA_043756425.1 Bacteroidota bacterium | reverse complement strand
ATAACCTTTATCAAAAGCTTAATTTTGATGAAAATCAATTTATTAAATGTGAACATTAATAAAATATAGGTGAAATAAAATCAAGTAAAAATAATTCTGTAAATTCTTAAAATATTTTTCAATACAAATTCATCAAAACCCTCTCCGGTGTCATCGGCGAAGAAAATGCCGGCCGGGCTTTAGGATTGAAAGCTTTTATAGCATTACGCAGAGCGAAAAAAGCTCCTATTCCATACATCAAAGGAGGTTCACCGACTGCTTTGGAACGGAATACTGCAAGATTGTCTTTATCGTTTTCCAAAAAGTGAAGTGCAATTTCCTTTGGGACGGAATAAATATCAGGGACCTTATATGTTGAAAGGGCATTGCTGCGAAGCTTTCCTTCTTTATCGTAAACAATTTCTTCCATCGTCATCCACCCTATTCCTTGAACGATGCCGCCTTCGCATTGTCCGCGGTCAACCATTGGACTCATTCCCGATCCTAAATCGTGAACGACTTTTGCTGAATCAAATTCGTAGGTGCCACGAAGGCAGTCTACGGTAGCTGTGATAATAGCAGTTCCGTAAACATGGTAAGCAAATGGATGGCCCTTCTCTTTAGTGAGATCAAAATAAATATCAGGAGTTGAATAATGAGCATGTTCGGAAAGACTGATGCGACTGAGATAGGTCATCATAACCAGTTTTTTCCAATCAAGGTCTGTTTGTTTTCCATTCACGCAGATAATTTCATTCTCTATGGTGACTTTTTCAGAAACAGTTCTTAATTCTTCAGCTGCTCTTTGCTTCAATCGCTCAAGAAGTTTTAGGCAAGCAAGCTGTGTGGCTTTTCCATTGAGATCAGCTGTTGCTGAAGCTGCTGATGGTGATGTATTGGCAATGCGTGATGTATTTGTAGTGTTAATCCTTATTTTACCAGGTGAAACAGAAAATACATTTGCTGCTACCTGCAAAATCTTTGTATTGACCCCCTGCCCCATTTCAACAGCACCAGTACTTATAGAAATACTGCCATCGGTATAAATATGCACTAAAGACCGAGCCTGGTTCATTAGCGTCTTAGTAAATGAAATTCCAAAACAAATTGGCATAAAAGCCATTCCCTTTTTCGAAATATAATTGTTACGATTGTATTCATCGATTTCCTTTTGAAGACTGCCGATGTTATACATTTTCTCCGCTTCAGTCCAGCATTCTTTTGCATCGCTAACTGCAATTTGTCCGTAGGGGAAAGCATCACCTGTGCTAAGCAGATTTTTCTTTTGAATAACGCTTGCCTGAATTCCAATATCATCAGCAGCTTTTGCAATAGCGCTTTCAATTACAAACATTCCCTGCGGTCCCCCGAAACCACGAAAAGCCGTATTGGGAGGCAGGTTGGTTCGACAACTGTAAGCAGTTGCTCTTACATTGGGAACATAATAAGAATTAGTACAATGAAATAAGGTACGTTCCAGAACTGCAGGAGAAAGATCGGCAGCGGCTCCGGCATTCTGATAAAAATCTGCTTCGTAAGCAATGATTTTATAATTTTTATCAAGTCCGATTTTGTAATCAGAGGAATATGGATGACGTTTGCCTGTCATGCGCATATCTTCCATTCGGTCTAAAGAAAACTTAACAGGACGTTTTAAATGATGCGTTGCCAGTGCGCAAAGGGCAGCCCATGCATTGGCCTGATCTTCTTTGCCGCCAAAACCACCTCCTAAGCGGCCAACTTCAACTTCTAATTGATGCATGGGATATCCCAACACACGAGCGCAGCATCGCTGAACTGCGGTGGGACCCTGGGTTGAAGAATATATTCGAATAGCATTGTTCTCCTGCGGAACGGTGTATGCACCCTGCGTTTCAATATATAAATGTTCTTGTCCGTTTGAATCGGCTCGACCAGTGAAAACATATTCGCAATCCTTCCAGGCAGTTTCAATATTGCCACAGGTAAATGTTCGTGGCGGAATTATTAATTCATTTTTTTCTTTTGCCTCTCGAGGATCAGTAATTACATGCAATGGTTCGATGACAGCCTTTACCTTTTTTGCTGCTACTCGGGCAAGTTCAGGAGTTTCTGCAATAATTAAAGCAATGGGCATTCCACAGAAATGTACATGATCGAGGGCGAGCAATTCTTCATCAGCTACAATACCGCCGATTTGATTTTCTCCCGGAATATCTTTAGCAGTAAATACACGGACAACTCCTTTCGATTTTTTTGCTTCTTCCACATCAAGGCTGATGATTTTCCCATGCGCAATGGGTGAATCATATACAGCAGCGAATAATGTTCCTGCTGTAAGAGGAATATCATCGAGATACATCGACTCCCCTTTTGTATGGGTTGTTGAATCAATGTTCTTCATAAGCGATATTAAATTTTTGCGGCTGCGGATCAGGGAATAGAGTTATGAAATGAGCTCGTATCAATTGTTTCAATAAAAACCTTTTGTAAGCGTCCGAACCTCTGGCATCACTGATTGGAGAAATATCTTTATCAACGATAGCACAGGCAAGGTCGATATTATTTTCATTTATAATTTTACCTGCAAGAAATGCCGATGTTTTTACCAGCACCATGGGTATAGGACCAACGCCGCCGGCTGATATAATTGCTTTGCTTATTTTATTATTACTTACAGTTAATTTAATGGCAGAATTAGCGCTTGCTATATCGAGGTTTGTGCGTTTGCTTACTTTTTCAAAATTGAAAAATGTTTTTTCATCAGGCAATTCGAACGAAATGGTTTCGACAATCTCAGTTGGTAGTTTATCGAGTTTCTTATAGCCCAGATAAAAATCTTTTAATGGGATTTCTCTTATGGTTTTTGAGCCTTTCAATTTAATTTTCGCTTCCAAGGCCAGGAAAAAGATGGTAAAATCACCAATAGGAGATGCATTCACAAAATTCCCACCGAGGGTAGCCATATTCCTAATAGGTGTTGAAGAAACAAGTTTGGAATATTTTAAAAAGTCGGGAAAAGCTTTTCTTATAATTGAAGATTCAATCAAATCCGTAACAGTTGTAGAAGCTCCAAGGATACATTGATTATTTTCCTGTTTGATTCCTTTTAATGAAGAAATGCCGGTAAGATAATCGGAATCAGAATGCACCATTTCTTCATGCTTTTGAACGTAGAGGTCAGTGCCGCCACCAACATAAACGGTGTTTTCCTGCGGGATTTTTTTCTTACCATCTGATCTTTTCTGAAGAAGAGTCAACCTATCCTTTATGGTAGTAAAATATTGTGGAATGAAACCACTTTTTACAGCAAAGTCAAGAACATCTTCTGCTCTTCTTTCCTTAAATTTTTCATCTATTGAATGAGCCGCACGTTCTATCGATTTATAGCCTGTACAACGACAAATATTTCCGTCAATAGAAGCAATAATATCGGTGTTTTTATCCTGCATGCAAAATCCGGTGAGCGACATGACAAAACCGGGAGTACAAAAACCACATTGAGTAGCTCCATGATCACTCATGGCTTGTTGAACAGGATTTAATCCGGGAAAATTAATTCCTTCAATGGAGACGATATGTTTTCCTGCAGCATTGCCAATAGGCATGAGACAGGAAGTTACAGAATGATAGGTAAGTTTATCATTTTGTAATTCACCAACAAGGACAGTACAGGCACCACAATCGCCTTCACGGCAGCCTATTTTTGTACC
>JAYURB010000231.1:0-3677 GCA_043756425.1 Bacteroidota bacterium | reverse complement strand
CGGTTTTTTGAGTGGTAAGAAACAATTTTTTGAAATTTTTAATAAAAACGAAATTATTTTGGAATCGATTAAATTTTTAATTTTATAAATTTAAAATCTACAAAAACACCACAGCCATGTACAAATTAAAAATCTTATCTACTATTATTCTTTTGGGGGTAATTTCATTTAACTCAAAGAGTCAAGTCATCCCTGATGATATTGCTGATAGAGTAAGTAGAGCAAGCTATATTTTCGAAGGAGAAGTCATTCAATCAGTCGGTTATTGGAATGCTCGCCATGATTTTATTTACACGTCCGTTGTGGTACAAACTAAACGGATATTCAAAGGTTCGCTTGATTGTGGAACTGTCGAATTGATTCTCCTTGGGGGAAGAGTTAAGGATTCATACATGGAGCTCGATCACAATTTAATGTTGGAACGTGGTTCAAAAGGGATTTTCTTGTGTGTTGAGACGGAGCGAGAGCAATCGCATGTTGATTTATACCACGAATCCAATTCAATTAAGTTAGAGCCATTATTCAATGAGCAGGGTTACATTGAGTTTGATAGCCAAGACATTGGGCAGGATGTAATAGATTATTGGCAATTTCAATTACCTGATTTAGCCACTGCATATAATTTAATGGAAGTATATACACAGCTTCATTACACAGAATGCCGTGCGACCGCATCGGCTGATACAAGCCTTATTTACACATTGCAAAATCCGCAAATTACTTTTAGTGGGGGGTACACTTATTACGAATTTGATCTTTCGTTTAGTGATAGCGTAAACAATATATATTTTTATACATCTACTCCGAGAATAAAGTACGACACACTGACATTTGGATCATGGATAGATGGAGGAGGTGGAATAACGGTGACCAATACAACCCTTCTTAGTAATCCTTTAGCATTTCTCCCACCTGGGTCACAAGATGTAGCTGCTTCAGGCGGAAGCGAAGTTTTCATAAATATACATGACTATATTCCTGTAACTCATCTACCCGCACTTTCATCACTCCCAACTCCAGCGATACATATCAAAATGAAAATCAAAGATTGTACACATCCTGGAGACATTCAAGCCATACCACCGCCTTCAGGCGCAGTAAATATATATACATTTCAACCAGATACTGGATTCCCTCGTAGGACATATGATAACGTTATTGCATCTAACACCCTGCATTTTGCTGGATGTGGAACAAAGTACATAAGCTCTATTGTTCCGAATGTAGTAAATGCTGGTATAAAAGACACAGTAAGAATTACTGGACTTGGTTTTGGAAATACACAGGGTAAGCTATTTCTCAGAAACGCAAACAATGGCGGTGCTTCATATTGCTACATTGATACGATGGACTTTAGAAGTTGGTCAGATACTTTGATAAGGTTCTATGTTCCATCGTTGGTAGATTCAGTCGGGCGCAAAAAAGTTCCAGGCACAGGTCAAGTTAAAATTCAAACTGCTTTAGGCGACTCTATTACAAACCCAAATGATTCCTTAACTATATTTTATGGAGTTGCTAATAGCCGGTTCGAGGATACCGTCGGCGGGTGGCATTGGGTTAAGCCTATGAATACTTTAAGCCCTTGGAATTACGGAGGCATTCCTAAGGCCTTTACATTTAGAACAGACACAAGTTTTTCAAATCATTCAGACCGGATGGCTTGCCTTAGCGAAGCGATTAAACAGTGGGTGTGCCTAACAACTGTTAACTACATATTGGGAACGGACACTGTATTACCATACGATACTGGATATGCTTCACAAGACAGTGTTTGCTTTTTTAAATTCTGGCAGTTTCCTGACCCTGACAGTATGACGATTGCGAAGACAACTCAAATGGGAACAGGTTTTGGTTCACCTTGCAATTCAAACTTCGTAACGGAAATTGATATGCGAGTTAATGCAAGGTACATTCCCAAATTCGTTGCGGACACAAATCAAACAAGTAATATTGTCGCAGGCAAAATTGATTTATATCAGGTTCTCCTTCATGAGTTGGGTCACGGACATTCTTTGACACATGTAAACAACCCAAAAGCTGTTATGTGGTGGCTAAGTAATAATCCGCTCGGGGTATTAGCTGCGGATAGAAGGACAAGACTGTGGGAAGATTTTTCTGCAAGTAGCGGTGGCTATTATGTGGCGTTACATTCGTACGCATACGATTCCGTCAACTGTCATGGCATTAGCCGAATGACTTCAGGTTCACAAAATTGTTCTCATGGGATTGGGATTGACGAAGTAGACAAGCCTAATATAAATTTATCTGTTTACCCAAACCCAACTAATCATGCGATTAACATTGAGTATGATCTTGAAAAAATCGGAAATGTAAATATGCAACTGTATGATGTGACTGGTAGAACCGTTTTTGTAGAGAAGTTGTTGCAGATGGGAGGTCACTACAAAGGACAAATATCGCTTGATGTTTTCGAACGTGGGTTTTACATATTGCAAATAAATATTGGTAAGTTCAGCTATATTTCCAAAGTCATGAAGTCATGATTAAAATTCTCATCATTTGCATTATGGTTACTTCATGTCATCAGAGTGAAAAAATGACAAGTTCTGAGAGTTGCATTTCTTCATTACAAAAAGGTGCTAAAGAAGATTGGCATTACAAGCCGGATTGTAACTGCTATGAAGGAACAAACGCTTTTTACAATATGATTAATTCGAATAAAGCTTGCATTCAAACTATTTCAAAGAATAAATTAATTGAACTTCTGGGACCGCCTACAAGTACAACCAGCTCATCTGTACGCTATAGGTTATACCCGTGCGACCAAACAAAATGTACATCATACGAATTTTACTTCGATGTTACAGAAAAAATAACAGACTTCACTACTTTTCATTCAACAATGACAAGGGAGGAGTAAAAATCAATATAAGGTGAAAAAGTTTTTTACAGTCATTCCCGAGTTTGACAGCAACTGTTACTTTTACCCTCTGTAACCCGCGTCAATAGGGAAAACATTTTTTATTTTTTCAAAAGTGTAGTGAACAATATTTTCACATGATGTAATATTCAAGGGCTTTTGATATATTTTTGTGGTCTAATTACTTTCGATCATGTTTATCAAGGTAACAAAGAATAACCGTGGCGATGCGTATTATCATTTGGTTGAATCATATCGCGATAACGGAAAAGTAAAACATCGCACGTTATTATCGCTAGGTCGTGTTGAAGAAGGTAAGCTGGATCAATTGGCAAATGCCATCAGCAAACACATTCAAACAAAAAACATTTTTACTCAAGCAAAAGATATTTCTGTTGCAGAAACCTACATCTTAGGCCCCTTATTGGTATTAGATCGATTGATGGAAGACTTAGGAATTTTTTTGACATTAAAAAAAATTCAGTCTGCGCATCCCAAGCTGCTCTTTGATTTTATGAAAGTAATATTCACGCAAATATGTTCACGATTTGTAAAACCCACATCTAAATTATCATTGTACGACAAGTGGATTGAACGAATGTATCCGCAAATGGTTGACCACTCAACCGGTTTGCAACATATTTACCGCAGTCTTGATCTGTTTGCACTCCATAAAGAATGGATTGAAAATGAATTATACCATTACAAGAAAGACCTCTTTAACATAAACGTAGATGTTGTATTGTATGACTTAACCACTTTACGTTTTGAAAGCACACGGGTTGATAAGGACAAT
>JAYURB010000230.1:0-3688 GCA_043756425.1 Bacteroidota bacterium | reverse complement strand
CAGACACTTCTGCTTTAACAGTAGCTAAAACAAATCAACTTCGTCGCATTTGCTTCACTCAAGGGGTAAAAATGCTCGTTGCAAAAAATACATTGATACAAAAAGCAATGGAAAAGAAAGACGCTGAATCATTCAGCCCTATTTTTTCTGCTTTGAAAGGCACCAGTGCTTTAATGTTCAGTGATACAGGCAACGTTCCTGCAAAAGTGATAAAAGAATTTCGCAAGAAAGGTGATAAGCCTGCTTTAAAAGGAGCTTACATCGACACAGCGGTATTTTTAGGCGACAATCAACTTGATATTCTTGCTGCAATCAAATCCAAAAATGAACTTGTTGGTGATATCATCGGATTGCTTCAATCTCCTGCTAAAAATGTTATTTCTGCTCTTAAAAGCAGCGGAGGAAAACTTGCAGGCATTCTTAAAACCTTATCTGAGCGTCCTGAATAAGGAAAGCTGTTATAATACCATTGCTTCCAGTACCCCTTAAAAATTTAAAAATTAAACTATTAAAAACTAAATAAAAATGGCAGATTTAAAATCATTCGCTGATCAATTAGTTAACCTCAGCGTTAAAGAAGTAAACGAATTAGCAAAAATTCTGAAGGATGAATACGGTATTGAACCGGCAGCAGCAGCAGTTGCTATGGCACCTGCTTCAGGCGGCGGCGATGGCGCAGCAGCTGCAGAAAAAACTTCTTTCGATGTAATACTTAAAGCACCGGGTGGCGCTAAACTTAACATCGTTAAGCTTGTTAAAGAAATTACCGGCCTTGGTCTGAAAGAAGCAAAAGATCTTGTTGATGGTGCTCCAAAACCAGTTAAAGAAGGTGTTACTAAAGAAGAAGCGAATTCTATAAAACAACAGTTAGAAGAGGCAGGAGCTGAGATTGAGGTTAAATAAGATTTCGGCTGCTCCCAGCAATATTGAATAGACCTTTCCCGGCTTTTTGCCGGGACAGATCTATTCATGTTTTTTAAAACTGACGAAAATTTACCCTTTCGTCATTTAAAAATCTAATCTTAACCCTTAAAAACCAAAGCCCCGTGTCAACAAATATTGTTCAAAACAAAAGAATCAATTTTGCTACCATTAAGCATACAATTGAATATCCTGATTTTTTAGATATTCAGTTAAAATCTTTTCAAGATTTTTTTCAGCTTGAAACAACTTCTGATAACCGTCAAAAAGAAGGACTCTATAAAGTATTTAATGAGAATTTCCCAATTACGGATTCCAGAAATAATTTCGTTCTCGAATTCCTGGATTATTTTATCGATCCTCCAAGGTATTCCATCGAAGAATGTATCGAGCGTGGATTAACGTATAGCGTGCCTTTGAAGGCTAAGCTAAAACTTTATTGTACCGATCCCGAGCACGAAGATTTCGAAACTATTGTGCAGGATGTATATCTCGGCACCATTCCTTACATGACTCCGAAAGGAACTTTTGTAATTAATGGCGCGGAAAGAGTTGTCGTTTCTCAATTGCACCGTTCTCCGGGAGTATTCTTCGGACAAAGCAGGCATGCAAACGGCACTAAATTATATTCGGCCAGAGTAATTCCTTTTAAAGGTTCCTGGATTGAATTTGCAACCGATATTAATAATGTGATGTATGCTTACATCGACAGGAAAAAGAAATTCCCTGTAACCACATTGTTGAGAGCAATCGGTTTTCAAACAGATAAAGATATTCTTGAAATCTTCGGTCTTGCCGATGAATTTAAGGTTACTAAATCAGGTATTAAAAATGCTCTTCACCGCCGACTCGCTGCCAGGGTTTTAAAAACCTGGGTGGAAGACTTCGTGGATGAGGATACCGGTGAAGTAGTTTCCATCGAGCGTAACGAAGTTATTATCGAGCGTGAAACAGTTGTAGAAGATCACCATCTTGATCTTATTATTGAATCAGGTGTTAAATCCATCATCCTTCATAAGGAAGATGTAAACACTAACGATTATGCTATCATTTACAATACCCTGCAAAAAGATACTTCCAATTCAGAAAAGGAAGCGGTTGAACATATTTACCGCCAGCTGAGAAATGCTGAACCGCCTGACGAAGAAACTGCACGAGGAATTATCGATAAACTTTTCTTTTCCGATAAGCGATACGATCTCGGTGATGTAGGGCGTTACAGAATAAATAAAAAATTAGGACTCGAAATCGCAGAAGATACGCGTGTTCTTACTAAGCAGGATATTATTGAAATCATTCGTCAGCTTATTCAGCTTATTAATTCTAAAGCTGAAGTCGATGACATTGATCACCTTTCCAATCGTCGTGTGCGAACAGTTGGTGAGCAATTGTATTCTCAATTTGGTGTTGGACTTGCCCGTATGGCAAGAACGATTCGTGAAAGAATGAACGTCAGAGATAATGAGGTTTTCACGCCTTCTGATCTGATTAATGCGAAGACACTTTCTTCTGTCATTAATTCTTTCTTCGGTACAAACCAATTGTCCCAGTTCATGGATCAGACCAACCCATTGGCTGAAATCACTCACAAGCGCCGTCTTTCGGCACTTGGGCCCGGAGGTCTTTCGCGTGAACGCGCAGGATTCGAGGTTCGTGATGTGCATTACACCCATTACGGTCGCCTTTGTACCATTGAAACTCCTGAGGGACCAAACATTGGACTTATTTCATCTTTATGTGTGTATGCTAAAATCAACAATCTTGGATTTATTGAAACACCGTATCGTACCGTTACAAATGGAATTGTTGATGTTGATAAACCTGTCATTTATCTTACCGCAGAAGAAGAAGATAATAAAGTAATTGCTCAGGCAAATGCTAAAATAAATGAGCGTGGTGACTTTATAGACCTTAAAGTTAAAGCCCGCGAACTTGGTGATTTTCCTGTCCTCGGACCGGAGAAAATCAATCTAATGGATGTTGCTCCAAACCAGATTGCATCGATTGCCGCTTCGTTGATTCCTTTCCTGGAACACGATGATGCTAACCGTGCCCTGATGGGATCAAACATGCAGCGTCAGGCTGTTCCTTTGCTTCGTCCGGAGGCTCCAATTGTTGGTACCGGACTGGAAGGATTAGTTGCGCGTGATTCAAGAGTTCTCATTAATGCAGAAGGTGACGGAGTTGTTGAATACGTTGATGCAATTGAAGTTACTATTCGCTATAGCAGAAAAGAAAATGAGAAGTTAATCAGTTTCGAAGATGATGTAAAGACTTATGTACTTACAAAATTTCAGAAAACCAATCAGAATACCTGCATTAACTTAAAGCCAATTGTCATAAAAGGTCAGAAGGTTAGAAAAGGTCAGGTCTTATGTGAAGGATATGCTACTCAAAGCGGGGAACTTGCACTTGGGCGTAATCTTCAGGTTGCTTTCATGCCTTGGAAAGGAAATAATTTTGAGGATGCTATTGTAATATCAGAACGTGTAATTCGTGAAGATATATTCACATCCATACACATCGATGAATACAGCCTTGAAGTGCGTGATACTAAACGGGGAATGGAAGAACTTACTGCTGATATTCCGAATGTAAGCGAAGAAGCAACCCGCGAACTGGATGAAAACGGTTTGATTCGTGTTGGTGCTGAAGTAATGGAAGGTGATATTCTTATCGGAAAAATTACTCCAAAAGGAGAAACAGATCCTTCTCCGGAAGAAAAACTTCTTCGTGCAATCTTCGGAGATAAAGCAGGCGACGTTAA
>JAYURB010000229.1:0-3688 GCA_043756425.1 Bacteroidota bacterium | reverse complement strand
GCGTGGAACCGAAATGCCGGAAGAAATATTTTTTTCGTCCTTCATTAGCGGAGTTTTAGTGTTACTACAGTTAAGACGGCAAGCATAATTCCTACGATCCAAAACCTGGAAACAATCTTAGATTCGTGATAACCTTTTTTCTGATAATGATGATGCAGCGGAGACATTAAAAAAACTCTTTTCCCGGCTCCGGTTTTTTTCTTTGTATACTTAAAATAGCTTACCTGAATTATAACGGATAAACTTTCAACCAGAAAAACACCACACAGTATTGGGATTAAAAGTTCTTTTCGTATAGCAATAGCATACGAAGCGATAATTCCTCCTAAAGCAAGGCTGCCTGTATCACCCATAAAAACCTGTGCGGGATATGCATTGTACCAAAGAAAACCTACACAGGCTCCGACAAAAGCTGCAATAAAAACAACGAGTTCACCTGCATTCGGAATATACATTATGTTCAAATAATTGGCGAAGACGGTATTGCCGGATACGTAAGCAAGAATTCCAAGAGTGGTTCCGATAATAGCACTTGTACCTGTGGCTAGTCCATCGATACCATCCGTAATGTTTGCTCCGTTTGAAACAGCAGTAATAATCAATATGACAATAGGAATAAAAACCAGCCAGGCATATTTAGCAAAGCCATTTCCCATCCAGGAAATGAGAAAAGCATAATCAAATTCATGATTTTTAATAAATGGTATAGTTGTACGAGTAGATTTAAATGCTTCTTTTGAATAAAGCGCATTTTCTGTCTGGCGGATATCTTCAATAATGTTTGAGTTCTGTGTAACGATTATGGAGTTTTTCTCCACGCGTTCTTTTACAACAACATTGGGATTAAAATAAATTGTAAATCCAATAATTAATCCAAGACCGATTTGCCCCAACAATTTAAACTTAGCTGCCAGTCCGGCTTTATCTTTTTTAAATACTTTAATATAATCGTCGATAAAGCCAATAATGCCAAGCCAAATGGTCGTAACCAGCATGATAATTACATAGACGTTAAAAAGTCTTGCAAATAAAATAGTAGGTATTAAAATAGCGGCAAGGATAATAAAACCACCCATGGTAGGAGTTCCCTGTTTTTCATTTTGTCCGGAAAGTCCAAGATCGCGAATGGTTTCCCCCACTTGTTTCTTCAGAAGAAAAGCGATGATGCGTTTACCAAAAAGCAATGATATTATGAGGGAAGAAATCAATGCCAGGGCAGCACGAAAAGAAATGTATTGAAACACTCCTGCACCGGGCAGATGAAATTCTTCTTTTAAATATCCAAACAGGTAATACAACATGCTATGCCATAATTTTGAATAATTCGATTAATACTTTTTTATCGTCGAAAGGCGATTTAACTCCTTTTATTTCCTGAAATTTTTCATGTCCCTTTCCGGCAACCAGAATGACATCTCCCGGTTGTGCAAAACTTACGGCAGTGCGAATTGCTTCTTTCCTGTCGACGATGGATACAACCTTTCTTCTGTTTGAAAGAGAAATACCATTTTCCATTTCGTGGATAATATCAATAGGTTCTTCAGAGCGGGGATTATCACTGGTTAGAATAACTTTGTCGCTCAGTTTGGAAGCAATGCTTGCCATAACCGGACGTTTGGCAGAATCTCTATCGCCGCCACAACCAACAATTGTAATAATCCTTCCATGCCCGGAGCTTACATCGTGTATGGTGGAAAGTACATTTTGCAAAGCATCGGGAGTATGCGCATAATCAATAATGCCCGTTATTTTATTGGGAGAAATGACAAAGTCAAATCTTCCTTCAACCGGCCCGAGCAAACTCAGCGCACGCAATACATTTTCCTTATTTTCATTCAACAAAACGGCAGTTGCATAAACGGCAACCAGATTATACGCATTAAAACTTCCGACGAGCCTGCAAAAAACTTCATGACCGTCAATGTTTAGCAACAAACCGGAAAAGTCATTTTCAATTAGCTTCCCTCTGTAATCAGCCATTGCACGCATTCCGAAATGGTATTTGGAAGCTTTTGAGTTCTGGAGCATAAACTTTCCATTCTTATCATCTGTATTGGATAAAGCAAAACTGTCGGATGGCAGGTTGTCAAAAAATTCTTTTTTTGCTTTAAGATAATTTTCGAATGTTTTATGATAATCGAGATGATCGTGTGTTATATTTGTAAAAACTCCGCCGGTAAACCGAAGCCCTTCTGTTCTTTTCTGAACCACGGCATGAGAACTCACTTCCATAAATGCATGAGAGCATCCTGCATCAACCATTTCTTTAAGAAGATAATTTAGTTGCAGAGGATCCGGTGTTGTATGTGTTGAAGCAACAATCTTTTCATCGATCAGATTTCTTACAGTAGACAGAAGGCCTGTCTTATGTCCTAATACACGGAATAAATTATATAAAAGTGTAGCGGTTGTAGTTTTACCATTTGTTCCCGTAACTCCAACCAATTTTAGTTTTTCAGAAGGGTTGTCAAAATAATTTGCAGCTATATAAGCCAGCGCAGAAGCGCTGCTTGAAACCTGCACGTATGTAGTTGATTCATTTACTTCGGGAGGCATGACTTCACAAACAATAGCTACCGCACCTTTTTCTATGGCACGTGAAATAAAATCATGACCATCGGAGTTTTCGCCTCTGACAGCAATGAACAGGCATCCTTCACTCACTTTTCGCGAATCAAAACAAACCTCGGTGATTCCCGTATTTACCGATCCGGCAACTTGCAGAATTCCTGTTCTGTAAAGTATGTCTTTAAGAATTTTCATATTCCGAGTTCAACTTCTATTATCCTTTTTTTGTCAATTGGAGTTCCGGGGTTTATCGATTGACTGATTACGGAGCCGCGACCGGAGCAGTTAACCTTAAGGCCTGCATTTTCCAATATGGAAATAGCGTCTTTGGCGCCCATACCTCTTACATCCGGAACGATTACAGTTGAAATTTTCCTTTCCTTGAAACTTACATTCTTTTCAGCAGTAGATGAAGAAACAATTTCAGCTTCTTCATCGCCGGATTTCAATGGAATATCAAGAACATATAAAATCTTCTTCAAATCCTTTTGATAGCCTGCTTTAACCAATGGCAAATCATGAATTGATGAGTCCTTTTTGTCGGCTCTCGTATTTATTTCGAGATGATTCGAATAAACCTTGTCTGCTATTTCTTTGAAAACCGGTGCAGCTACTGCTCCACCGTAGTAAAGACTGTTTGAAGGAGAATACACAACTACAATACACGAATACTTTGGCGCATCGGCCGGAAAGTACCCAACAAAGGATGCCTGATACGTAAGATCAGACTTGTTATACCCTAAATTATCTTTAGACATTTGGGCTGTTCCTGTTTTGCCGGCAATACGGTAGTTAGGTGATTTTAATGAAGTGGCCGTACCATTTTGCACTACACCTTCCAGCATTTTTTTTGCTTTTTTAATTGCTGACGGAGAAGCTATTGAATCGCGTAACACTTCAACAGGAAAGCTTTTTATGAGTTGTCCATGATATTGAATCTCCTTTACCAAACGAGGCTTAACCATTCTGCCATTATTGGCAATTGCATTATAAAAAGTGAGCATTTGAAGAGGAGTCAATCTTGATTCATAGCCAATTGATATCCACGGAAGCGATAACGCCGACCAAGTTGCACCCGTGTCTTTAACAAAAGGACTCCTTTCACCTGCGATTTGTAAAT
>JAYURB010000228.1:0-3698 GCA_043756425.1 Bacteroidota bacterium | reverse complement strand
TATAATAGCTGTCGCAATCGTCATTGTCCCAAATGCCAGGGCAATGAGCGCGAACAGTGGATCCGGCAGCGTGAAGAAGAGTTGCTTCCGGTTCCCTATTTCCACGTTGTATTTACACTTCCCGATTTGCTCAATCAACTGGCAATGCATCAACCCAAAGCGGTGTATGATTCCTTATTCGAAGCAGCATGGAATACCATTCTTGCATTCGGAAAAGATGCAAAACATCTGGGTGCATTAACCGGTATGATCAGCGTGCTTCACACCTGGGGACAAGCACTCACGCTTCATCCACACCTGCATTGCATCGTCCCCGGTGGCGGATTAACTGTGAGTAATAAATGGAAGTCAGCAAAAACAAAAGGAAAATATTTATTTCCTGTTAAGGCGATGAGCCTTGTGTTCCGGGCCAAATATGTACAGGCACTCAAAGAACGGATTCCTGATGTGGAAAAAAAGCTGTTGGATGAATTGTTTAAGAAACCCTGGGTAGTTTATGCCAAGCGTCCGTTCGTAAACAACAATTGTGTGATCGAATATCTTGGACGGTACACGCATAAAATTGCTATCAGCAATCATCGAATAAAAACCATCGATGAAAACTCTATTACATTCACATGCAAAGATTACAAAAAGGGCGGACAGAAATATGATTTAACACTGGACAACATGGAGTTCATCCGCAGGTTTTCCATGCATATCCTTCCCAAAGGATATGTCAGAATCCGACATTATGGAATATTGAGCAGTACCTGCAAAAAAACATCTCTTCCGGTGATCCGTGAACAAATTCCACAACAAGTCATAATGAAAACCGATCCGTGAATAGTATCACTCCACAACCCGAAACTTTGTTCGAACTGTAAAACCGAAACGATGATTATCATTGAGTTGTTTGATCGGCGTGGGCCCCCTGTTCATAAACTTGAATGGACCGTAGAGCAAATAAAAATAGTAAATTAAAAAAACGACTAAATGAGTTGTCTGAATTTCTCTTGTCCCATGGAGAGTTTAACACGAAAAAATGATGCGTTGAATACTAAATATGCACTGCACAAAATCATTCAAACTCTATAAAGAAATATATGCCATCTACACGTTACAAGTTTTTACTTATGACCCTTGCTTAGAATTTAAGAACTGATCGCAATCCCCATAGATAAATTTCCTGCCCACAAAAACTACCAGAGGTTCCCCCGTAAAAACGGGGCAGGCTGTGCAACATCGGCTTCATTTCGAGCGCTACGCGCAAAACGAAGCCTTAGTTGTTATCAGCTGTCATATCGTTCGTTAGAATTCCATCTTTTCAATCAAGAAGAAACTACTTTAAAAGAGTAGAGGATTTATAATTCTAATACATAATGGTCAACTAAAACATACTTGCCATTTTGTTTTAGATATGTAAATGTACCCGTTAATTTATTTGGAGTTCCGTACGCATTTGATGCTTCAAAGTCAACGCCAACACTAATTGAATCATGTTTCGCCATTACGTGGAAAGTCTTAGGAACGTATGTTGGTGTATGTTTACAACTATACTCTGCCTCAAGCGAAGCAGTATTAAGTAAGGCCATTGCTTCCTCGTACGTGAATTTATTAAATAGCTCATCATAAAGAAAACAGTTCACTTCGACTTTTTCGTTATGACCGTTATCAACTTTGAACGTGTTGACCATTTCGAGTTTGCGGGAATCAGAAGTTGATGATTTCTCTTTTGAACTTTTTGCTTGGTTACAAGCAATGAATAAACAAGCGAATGCAATGAGAAATAGTTTTTTCATAGTATTTATTAGTTTTAATTGTTAGTTATATATTATTTCTACCACTAAATATAAATTGTCTTCGGAAATCTTTGACGGTCTAACGAACTCATTAGAAATTTTAAGTCGTTCTGAGATTTGCTCGGCTATCCTTTCGGCATGATTAAAGTCTTCAAGCTTAAAAGATGCTTTCTTGTGTGACCGTAGCTTGCTCATTGTCTCCTCTGGACGATTCGTTAAAATAAGTTTCCATACTTCTTCTAATTTTCTATTGTCTCCGCTCCAATCTACTACGACTGAATCTGCGTTCAGTTCGTTGACTTTAGTTAGGATGTCATCTATTGTTGTACTCATTCTCTAATTTTTTTTACGGTCGTTTCCGTTTCGCACGGTCGCCAAATGATTGCTGATAACATTTAAGACTTCATGTGGTCTTTTCGACCGAACATGAAGTCGTAGTTGCACAGCCTGCCCCGTTTTTACGGGGAAACCCCGGCGAGTGCGTCGGCTTCATTTTGGGTATTAAATACTGTTTTTACGGTTTGTTGAATGGAAGTGATTTTACTAATTTCTTCTCTTCACAATAATAATATAAAAAAGGATTACTTGAGCGGTGTTTTTCATTGAAAAAGGATGTCCTATTCGATATTTTAATAGTTTACTCTCTGTTTTATTCATACTATTTTCAGCTCGCATGGCAAGTATCTTATATGGTAATTTGTAAATTATTCCAGGCCGTAATTTCGGGTGGCCCTCGCCGGGGTTTCTCCAGAAGTTTTTTTATCAGCATTCTTCCTTTTTTGCAATAAGGACACAAATCCGGATCGAAGTTGAATTTCTCTTTGCATACCTGTTTCCAGTTTTTCTTTACAGGCTTTTCCCGTTTTATTACCGGTTGTCCTTGTAAGATGCACTTTGTTGCATGCAACCGATTTACTGACCGCGAGGAAAATATTCCATAATGCCGGATCTTTACAAACGCTTTGGGTAAAATGTGCAAAGCAAATCGCCTGATAAATTCCTCTCCCTTTAAGATCAGCACTTTTTTCTTTCCTTCTGTCCGGTAATCTTTATACGTGAAAGTTACTTCTGTCTCTGAGATAGCCTGTATGCGGCTGTTGGAGATGGCTACTTTGTGTGAGTATCTGCCAATGTATTCCATTACGCCTTTACTGTTTTGAAACGGAGGCTTAGCATATACTACCCACTCTTTTTTAAAAAGGTTATCCATAAACTTTTTTCCCTGATCATTTATCCGACCTTGTTTTACTAATTTTCTTAATCCGGATAAAAACTTTGCCCGATATACTTTTTTGATTTCTTTTATCGGGAATAGATATTTACCCTGTGATTTTGTGTTTTTCCATTTTCCATTCGTATCAATGCCGCCACCGGGAACAATGCAATGGATATGTGGATGCAGCATGAGCTGTTGTCCCCATGTATGTAGGATAGCAAGCATTCCCGTATCTGCACCCAAATACTTTTTGTTTTTTGAAAATCCGTCAAGTGTTTTCCATGCCGCTTCAAATAAAAGAGTATATATCAAATGCGGATAACGAATGCAAAGTCCGTTCAACTCATACGGCAGGGTAAAGACGACATGAAAGTATTTCACAGGCAAAAGCTTCGCAGAATGGTGTTCGATCCAGCGTTCGCGATTAGTAGATTGGCATTTAGTACAATGACGGTTTCGGCAAGAGTTGTAACTGATTCGTGAATGATTACAGTTAGTGCACACATCAACATGACCACCCATTTGAGCCGTTCGACAATTTAATAGGGCGTCCAGTGTTTTACTGATGTATCCCGAGGGCGAATACTCCTTTTGGTAAGCTGTGCCAAATTGCCGGATGATGTGTGCCACCTCTTTACCTGCCCGTGAGAAGACGGCAGCAGGGCGTACACTCATTACAATTTTCCGTATAGTGTATCCAG
>JAYURB010000227.1:0-9004 GCA_043756425.1 Bacteroidota bacterium | reverse complement strand
AGAAAATAAAATCAAGGAGATTAAATAGATTTTTTTCATGGCCTTGCAGATAAAGGGGTTTATCTTTAAGACGGAAAAAAACAATAAAGGGTTGTACGGAATGGTAATTTTAAGCCGGCACTTGCTTCTTAGTCCAGGAATCCTTCAATGCAACGGTCTGATTGAATATCAATTTATCGGGAACTGAATCCTTGTCGGCACAGAAATAACCTTTTCGAATGAATTGAAATTTATCTCCTGCTTTTGCATTTTTCAAAAAGGGTTCAGCGTATGCACCGGTAATCACTTCGAGGCTGTTTGGATTTATATAATCTTTAAAGTCGCCCTCTTCAGCTGAAGGATTTTCATGAATAAATAATCTATCGTACATGCGAACTTCACTGGGAATCGCATGTTGACAACTCACCCAATGAATGGTTCCTTTGACATTCACACCACTTGTATCGTGGCCGCTTTTACTTTCTGGAATATAGCTGCAATGTATTTCAGTAATAGTACCGGCAGCGTCTTTCGTGAAAGATTCGCAGCGGATTATATAAGCGCTCTTTAAGCGTACCATTAGTCCGGGGCCCAAACGGAAATATTTTTTTCCGGGGCTCTCCATAAAATCATCTCTTTCAATATACAATTCTCTGCTGAAAGGGATGTCGCGCTCGCCGCTGTTTTCGGCTTCGGGATTATTTTCACCGGTTAGAATTTCCGTCTTTCCTTCAGGATAATTATCGATAATAAGTTTTACGGGATCCAAAACAGCCATAATGCGGTTAGCCTTTTTATTCAGGTCTTCGCGCACACAAAATTCCAGTAAGCCTACTTCTATGACATTTTCGCGACGTGCAACGCCAATGCGGTCACAGAAATTGCGAATACTTTCCGGAGTATAACCTCTGCGCCTCATACCGCTAAGTGTTGGCATGCGTGGATCGTCCCAGCCGGAAACATGTTTTTCATTGACCAGTTGCAACAATTTCCTTTTGCTCATGACAGTGTAATTCAGGTTCAAGCGGGCGAATTCATATTGATGGCTGGGAAAAATTCCAAGATTTTCAATAAACCATTCGTACAATGGGCGGTGAACTTCAAATTCAAGCGTGCAAATAGAATGCGTAATCGTCTCAATAGAATCACACTGACCGTGAGCAAAATCATACATAGGATAGATGCACCAGGCATTGCCTGTACGATGATGGTGTGCATGTTTAATTCTATACATAAGCGGATCGCGCAGATGCATATTCGGTGAAGCCAAATCTATCTTAGCACGTAAAACTTTTTCTCCATCTTTAAACTCACCCTTACGCATGCGTTCAAAAAGATCGATATTTTCCTCAACACTCCTGTTACGAAAAGGACTTTCTTTACCGGGCTCTGTGGGACTACCTTTAGCAGCAGCAATCATTTCAGCAGAAGAATCGTCTACATATGCCAGTCCTTTACGTATAAGTGTAACAGCAAAATTGTAAATCGTTTCAAAATAATCAGATGCATAAAATTCATTCGCCCATTGAAATCCAAGCCAACGAATATCTTCCTTTATACTTTCTACATATTCTGTTTCTTCCTTTTCAGGATTGGTATCGTCAAAACGGAGATTTGTAAGGCCATTAAATTCTTTGGCAAGTCCAAAATTCAGGCAAATTGATTTTGCATGACCAATGTGAAGATATCCATTAGGCTCAGGGGGGAAACGGGTAAGTACCCTGCCATCGTTCTTGTTTGATTTAATATCGTCACGGATAATCTCTTCGAGGAAATTAGGTCCTTTTTCAGTAAGCATATTTATTTACAATTTTTATTAAAACGTCAAATTATGGGTTACAAGGTCTGAAAATAAATGGATGTTTTTGCTTAAAGAATGACTTGTTTGAAAGGATTAAAAGTTCATTAAAGATAATTTCCGGCATAAAAATAAGTTTTATACTTTCTAATTTTAGAGATTGAAACTAATATCCGAAATAAAGAGGAATATATTTTAATTTTTTTAGCGTATTTTATTAATGTAACAAGCTAAAAATCAATAATTAAAATAATAAACTAAAAAATTGAAAGAAAGAGGAGAGAATACAAAAACATTTTATAGAGAGATTTCGTTTTTTAAAGGATAATAATATTTACATCGATGAAAAAAAATCAATTACTACAGACATTTTTTATAATCTTTTCTACACTGGTATCATTCCATTCACAGGCTCAGACTTATCAATGGGCTAAGAATGGATATTCAGAGGGGTATGATAATGGAAATTGTATTACCACAGACGATTCAGCAAATGTATACGCTGCAGGGCAGATAGAATACTCTGCAAATTTTAATGGCGTTATTCTGAATTCAGCCGGAAAACATGACATACTGGTTGGAAAATACGACAAAGCCGGAAATATGAAATGGTTGAAACGTGCAGGTGGAATTGGCGGTGATGTTGCCTGGGGAATCGGCGTAGATAAATTTCACAACGTTTATGTTACCGGTGAAATAGAAAATAAGGCAGGTTTTGGTCCGGGAGATTCTCTTACTTCTGCAGGATCAAATGATATATTTCTTGTCAAGTATAATAGTGCAGGAAATTTAGTTTGGATAAAGAACATAGGCAGTATAAACGATGATAAAGGAAGAGGATTGGTTGTAGATGAAAACGGTTATTGCTACATAACCGGATACTTTACCGGTACTGTTGATTTCGGACCTTATACACTCTTCTGCAATGGTGGTAATGATGCTTTTATTGCCAAATATACTCCTGATGGCAATTGTGTCTGGGCAAATAAAGCCGGCGGTACCAAAGAAGATCGCGGCCGTGGAATTGCATTAAGCCCAACCGGTCACATTTATTTAGTAGGTACATTTTCCCAATCTATCACCTTTAATAGTACTAATTACACTTCTGCAAGTAATAACAGTGGTTTCATAGCAAAGTATGATACTTCAGGAAATTTTCTTTGGAATAGTGTTGTATCAGCTTGTTGCGATACAACTTATTATAGAAGCGTTGCTTGTGATCCTTCGGGCAATGCATATGTTATTGGGTACTTCATGAATTCTACTACTATAGGCACTACGAATTTAGCTTCCGATGGAAACACCGATGTACTTATGGCGAAATATTCACCCTCAGGAAATGTTCTTTGGGCAAAACAGGAAGGTGGCTTGTATGAAGATATTGGTAACCATCTCGCGTATGATGATAAAAGAGATTTGCTATATACTATAGGAATGTATGACTACCAGGCTGATTTTGGAACTGTTCATTTGAATAGTGCCGGAAACCGGGATGTTTACACGGCAACCTATGATCCCAACGGTGTAATTCAATGGGCAAGAAGTGCAGGAGGATCTGCAAGGGATGTTGGAATGGCAATAGCTTTTGATACGCTTGGATACCTCTATCAAACCGGCTTTTATAATACCAGTGCTAACTTTGATGCCACTTATTTAAACGGTGATACACTTGCTGATTTTTTTGTGACTAAACTTTCACCTGCACCATCCCTTCAGCCTACAGTTGCTTCTTCTTCGTTTTCTGCAATTTTAATGAATTGTAACGATATTCAGTTAAACTGGACACCGGGTAACGGAACTAAAAGGGTTGTAGTCGCACGCGCAATACAATCAGTAAATTCTTTACCGGTAGATGGTAATGATTATACAGGCAATTCCATATTCGGTAGTGGAAGTAATATTGGAAATGCAAATTATGTTGTTTACAATGGAACCGGAAATTCAATTCAAATAACGGGACTAACTACCGGTGTCGAATATGTTTTTTCTGTTTATGAATATAATGGAGATTATGCTACAATCAATTTTAATACGTCTCAATTCTCTTCAACATCATTCCTGGTGAATGCATTTTCTTTTAACGTTAATCCGACAGTACCTACAATTTGTCCGGGCGGACAAATAACGCTGACAACCGGTGGTGCACTATCGTATCAATGGTCGCCTTCGACTGGACTTTCAGCAACTACAGGAACTACTGTTATTGCTTCTCCTGCAAATACAACTACGTATTCAGTAGATGGAGTAAATAATGCCGGATGTCATTCCGTTCAAAAAGTAATCGTACAGGTTAGAACTTTGCCTGTGGTACAATACAACAACGTTGTACAGGCTTGTAAAAACGGTGCATTATTCCAATTAACCGGTGGTAATCCTTCAGGAGGAACCTACAGTGGCAGCGGAGTATCGAATGGTTCGTTTAATCCATCAACTGCTTCAACAGGACAACATATTATAAATTATACATACACCGACGCCAATGGTTGTTCGGCTTCTGATACCTCTTCTGTTTTTGTCAACATGCCGCCTACTATTTCAATGCCGACCTTCCCGGCAGTTTGTGCTGGCGCACAGCCTTTGACATTATCCGGTGCCACACCTTCGGGCGGAGTTTATACCGGAACTGCTGTCAATTCAGGCATTTTTAATCCACAACTTGCCGGACCGGGAACTTTTGTAATTACTTATACTTATGCAGATCAATCCGGATGTCAAAACACCGGAAATGCAAGCATATTCGTTAACTCTAACTCTCCTACAAGTATAACTGCTGTTCCTGCTTTGTGTGAAAATGCTTCTTCAGTAACACTTTCTGCAAATCCTCCGGGAGGAATATTCTCCGGTACAGGAGTGAATTCAAATACATTTTCTCCTTCCGTTGCAGGAGCGGGAA
This sequence comes from Bacteroidota bacterium, assembly GCA_043756425.1. Classification (GTDB taxonomy): domain Bacteria; phylum Bacteroidota; class Bacteroidia; order AKYH767-A; family 2013-40CM-41-45; genus JADKIH01. Next base: position 4,334 of record JAYURB010000227.1, on the reverse strand, counting down.
ATCATACAATAACCTATAATGCTTCAGCGAATAATAATTGCATAAGTCAAACTTCTATTTCAATTACAGTAAATTCTTCACCAAATGTTTCTCTGTCCGCTCTTTCATCTGCATGCATTAACGGTCAACCCATTATACTTAGCGGCGGTTCACCGGCCGGAGGAATGTATTCAGGAACCGGAGTAGGTTCAGGTTCTTTTAATCCATCGACTGCGGGTACGGGAAATCATACCATCAGCTACAGTGTCACCGGCATTAATGGCTGTTCCAATACAGCATCAGCAACACTTGTTGTAAATGCTTTGCCGAATGTAACATTATCGCCATTCACTACTCTATGTACCAACAATCAGTCTATTCCACTAACAGGAGGTTTTCCGGCCGGAGGAGTGTATACGGGAACCGGTGTGGCAAACAATATTTTCAACCCTTCTGTTTCCGGGAGTGGAAATTTCCCAATTACATATCAGTACACAAATGTACAAGGATGCAGCAATCAGGCACAACAAAATCTTATTGTGAACATACCACCAACAGTTACCTTAAGCCTTCCTGCAAGCCTTTGTAATAACGATTCTCCCATTACACTTAATGGGGGCTATCCGCCAGGTGGGAGCTACCTGGGACAAAATATTGTAAATGGAATTTTTGATCCTTATGCTGTCTCTGCTGGATCCTATACAATTCTATACACGTACACGGATCCTTCAGGTTGTAAAGGAACAAAATCGGCAACCATTAATGTGTACGCTAATCCAACTGTTAGTCTTGGACAAGACACTACTGTATGTATGGGCAATGCCCTCACACTGAATGCCGGTACGGGATACTCTTCGTATCAATGGAACAATGGAATAAACACTCAAACTAATATTGTAAGCAGTAATATTTCCGGTACAATAAATTATACAGTAACAGTAGTCGATGGATTCAATTGTTCAGGAACCGATGCAATCAATGTTAGTTTTGATGTGTGTAATGGAATTGCAAATACTCAATCTGATTTCCCATGGTGCTATATTTATCCAAATCCTTTCAAGAATAGCTTCACTATGTTTAGTGATAAAAAGGTCTCCATTCAAATTATTGATGTCAGTGGAAGGCTTCTTCAATCTAGGGTTTGTAAAGGCACAATTGAAGCCGGCGAAAATCTCAGTCCAGGGGTATATTTTATTGCCGTTACCTATAATAATTCAAAGAACATTCAAAAAGTAATTAAAGCGGAGTAGTTATAACGGCAAATTCCTCTGATTCAATATAATTTATTCTTCATGAATCTTTTGGCGGTAGCACAATCGTTTTGGATATCCATTAATTAATATTTTATTTCTTTTCGGCAGTACGTTCCCTTCAACTTCTTGAGGAATTTCATTCTCTGAATTAAATAGATTACTTTTCTTGTTTATTCCTGGTTATGAAATCTTACTACAAAGCATTTGTATTGCTGCTAAATACTTTCGTCCTGATGATTGCCTATGGCAAACTTCATTCTATACTATGCAGTCAGCCTGTTGTTTCAGAAATAAATATTTCATTAAACTCTTTACTCCCTTTGCAGATTTCAGAATCATCCGGTCTGATTTTAACGGATGGAAAACTGTGGACTAATAACGACAAAGGGGGCAAATCTGCAATATTTAATATTGATACTATAACAGGAAAAATCATTCAATCAGTTATTATAGACAATTTTCCCAATATTGATTGGGAAGATATTGCAGCGGATAGCAGCAATATATACATCGGTGACTTTGGCAATAATGTTGGTATAAGAAACAATCTGCGTGTATTGATAATTGAAAAATCATCCATTACCAACAAACCAAAAGTCAATATAAAAGCAAAAGTTATAAATTTCAGCTATGGAGATCAAAATAATTTTAAATGGAACAATCTGAATAATTTTGACTGCGAAGCCATGTTCTCTCTTGGAGATAGCTTGTATCTCTTTTCCAAAGATCGCGGAGATAATAATACTCGTGTTTACAAATTATCAAAAACACCGGGGAATTACATTTTGAATCCCTACACATCATTTGAGGTCAACGGAAGAATTTGCGGAGCTTCCTATAATGAAGAGAACAAGAAACTTGCTTTGATAGGCTATATGCCGGGTACAACAGATGCTTTCCTCTGGATAATGAAGGGCTTTAAGGGAACAGATTTTTTTTCAGGTTTCAAAAAAAGATTTGAAATTGGAGAAAATCGTCCACAATGGAAAACAGAAGGAATAACCTTTATAAATAAAAACAGGTTATTTGTTTCTTGTGAAACAACAAATTCGCAAAAAGCGGGTTTGTTTGTTTTTGATCTTGGTGACTGGTAGCTTTAAGTAGCCAATTAAACCATATAATCTCTTAGGTGAAATATAATTATAAAGTAATAATCCAAACTTTCTTCCTGCTGTTTGTTGCAGCAATGAGCAATTCTTGCTCCCATAAAAATAATTCTCTCCGAGCCTTCTATTTCTGGCGTTCTACCTTTGCTTTAACTGCTGAAGAAAATAAATTGTTGTCGACATTAAGAGTAAATAAACTGTATCTCCATTTTTTTGATATTAAATTCGACCAAAACGCGCAAACAGATATTCCACAGGCAATCATTAAATTTAACAACGATACTTTACCTTTAGTAGAAATAATTCCCGTCATATATTTAGAAAATAAAATCTTACAAAATAAAACTGATTCTGCTTGTAGGGTTCTTGCTTCCAAAACAATACAATTAATTAATCAAATTTGCAGCTATAAAAAGATAAATCCGCGTGAAATACAATTTGATTGTGACTGGACAGAGTCCACTAAATTAGCCTACTTTAAATTTTTAACTGCTTCTAAAGCGCTTCTTCCTCAAAACATCTTGTTAACCGTAACGCTCCGTCTGCATCAAATAAAATTTCCTTTGATGACAGGCATTCCTCCCGTTGCCCGCGGAACGCTTATGTTTTACAATATGGGGAATTTTCATTCGGCAGAATCGGATAATAGCATATTAAATTTAAATCAGGCAAAAAATTATATTAATTCCCTTGGAGATTATCCTTTAGCTCTTGATATTGCCTTACCACTTTACAGTTGGGCAGTAGTTTTCAGAAACGGAAAGCCTATAGATATCCTTCATGAGTTTGACCGGAATTCAGTATCTTCCCTTCCTGAATTAAACCCTTTAAAGAAAAATGTTTTCGCCGCCAAAACAGGATTTTATTTTAATTCTGTTTACATTCAGCAAAATGACATTATCAAAATTGAAGAAATATTAATTGATCAACTAAAGCAAGCCGCTGAAATGCTTTCCGGTAAAATTAATAAAGAAAAGCGTACCATTATATTCTTTGACCTGAATGAAAAAACATTTAATCGAATCAGCCCGCATGAGATGGAAGATGTTTTCAATAGTTTTAATTAGTCTTACACTATTTCCATCTTCATACACTAAGTTAAAAAGTTGTGCCGGCGGATTTGATAGTGTTATAGAAGACATTACTCTTTTCGACATTAAGCATCCAACCTTTGAAACATTCAAAGTCTTTTTACCAAACATGTTTGACAATGGAATTTTTCAATACGGGCGCGACAATGAAGATTCCTTGAACGCCCTAGAATGGTCAAAATATTTTAAAAATAAAATCACTACAGATTCTATACAAGCCCTCTTGTATTCTGCTTCTTTGCCTGAACTTAATATTTTGTTTCAAAATTTAAAAGAAAAATCCTATAAGGCGGCTATTGAATACTTTATTCTTTTACGCGACAGCACCACTCAATATAAACGTGATCCCGGAACGTATTATTGGGATTATCATCCAAACCTTGACTCTGCTCAATACCTGGCAACCCTTGCACTTTGTAAAAAGCGTTTCTCCAACGCCAGGAACAAATTTCTTAAACAGCGCTATGGCTTCCTTACACTTCGGTTAATGCGGTTAAACTGTCAATACGATGAATGTATCGCTTGGTATAAAAACAATTTATCCTCCATGCATTTAGAAGGAACATTAAAATACAGAAGCTTTCAATACTACGCCGGAGCTTTGTATCACAAAGAAAAATATGCTGAAGCCAATTATTACTTCAGTCGCATATTTGATGAGTACCCTGCGCGTGCGGGTCAGGCAGCTTTCGATTTCCGTCCCAACAATATGAGCGACTGGAATGAAACCATAGCTTTAGCGAAAAATAATCATGAAAAAGAGGTCTTGTATTTTTTATTTGGCAGATCTGATCCAATGCAGGCTTTAAAAAAAGTCATAGCCATTAATCCGAATTCCATTTATGTACCCTTCCTATTGAAACGACTTGTAAATAATGTTGAAGATGCTTCACAGGAAGTGTATA
>JAYURB010000226.1:0-9008 GCA_043756425.1 Bacteroidota bacterium | reverse complement strand
CGGTATTTGCTTCTCTGGTAAAAATCGCTACCTTGGGAACTGAATAGTTACCAATTACTTTATTTTTTAATTAAAATTCATTAATTAATTCTATTACTCCTTCATTTTTCAAATACAATTTTTAGAGAAAATCCATATCTGTAATTATTTAATGAAACATTACAAATTTAGCCACCTTAGAAGTGCTACTATTGCTATTCATTAAACAAAAATTAAAGGACCTTAACATGATTACAACAAATACAATTCAAATCAAGCCGATGAATAGTAAGACGACTACACATTCAAATTTTTTTATTTTACTTATTACAACGGGATGGATATTGTTTTTTCAATTTATACAAAAGAACGCTGAAGCTTCCTCCTCAACATACTATTCATTAAGCGCGGGTGATTGGGCAAATTCAATTTGGTCAAATACAACAAGCGGCGGAGCCAACTGCAGTTGTAATCCCGGCAGCAATTTTAACAAGGTTGCTAATATTACAAATAAATTAACTGTCTCCACTTATTCCAAATTAAAATTTTCCGGTGGAGCTATAGTTAATGTAAGTAGCAATGGCGGATTAGTTATTAATTCAGATTTTGAAATGTCCGGAAATAGTGAATTGCATATAGCCAGCGGTGATACAGTTATTGTTAATGGTGATCTCAAGTTAAGCGGAGGATCTGAAATTGATGTTAGTGGATATTTTCAGGTTAATGGTAATGCAACATTAACCGGTAATTCGAGTGTATGTGGCTCAGGATCTTCATTCCTTAACGGCACATTGTCAGGATCTACCTGGTGCGGAAGCGTCTTGCCAATAAAGCTTTCGTATTTTAGAGTTAAGCAAGAGGATGGAGCAGCTAAATTAACCTGGGCAACAGCAACAGAAGTAAACAACGATTATTATACGATTGAAAGATCTTCGGATGGAATTAACTTCAATGAATTATTTGATGTTAATGGGGCAGGAAACAGTACTAAAGAGATTTTATATTCAGTTTATGACAGCGATCCAATTATGGGTTACAACTATTACCGATTAAGGCAAACGGACTACGATGGTAATTCAGAATACTCTGAAACAATAAATTTTAAGTTTATTAAAACTACCGGTGAAAATAAAATAATTGTTTCTTCAAGTAGTCCGAATCCTTTCGTAAACAATTTTAATATTAATTATTTCCTTCCAAAATATGAAGATGTTGAAATACAACTTGCCACTTTTACAGGCAATTTATTATACAGTGAAATTGTGAGTGCAAAGGAGGGTAACAATAATTTTTCTTTTAATGATTCTAAAAATCTTTATCCCGGAATTTACAATCTCAGGATCATTATTGGAGGTGAAGTTGTATCAAGAAAAGTTATTAAGTACTAATTATTTAAAGTTGTTATTATAGAGGGTATGCATTTTGTTTAAATCTCAAATTGATAAAACAATGTTAAATTCTCAATCTCTGACTGGGAAGTACCTTAAATGATTATATCCGTTTTCTCATCAACCTTCCATACAAAATTCCGGAAACTAAAAATCCAACAAACCATGCATAATTATATAAATCAGAAATCCATAGAGGTACAACATCCTTACCCATGACACCAATCGTCAGCAGAAACCCCGGCACATTGGGAAGTATGCCAACAATAAGAGCGAAAATGGCTTTTCTATTTATACCGTTATCGTATGAATAGATTCCCTGATAAGAATACATTTCATCAACCTTAAGTTCTTTTCGACGGATGAAAAAATAGTCGACTATCATAATTCCACCAACAGGACCCAGTAAACTTGAGTAAGCAATCAGCCACGTAAAAATATAACCGTTAGGATCTGCAATAAGTTTCCAGGGAAAAATTAAAATACCTATGATACCTGTAATGTAGCCTCCCATACGGAAACTGATTTTAGAGGGCGACAGATTTGAAAAATCATTTGCGGGACTCACAATATTAGCAGCAATATTTGTTGCTAAAGTTGAAATGGTTACTGCAATCATAGCAAAACTAACCAGTGCTTTACTTTCAAAATTACCTGCAAGTACCAAAGGGTCCCAGATTGTTTTCCCATAAATAATTGCTGTAGATGAAGTGACTACAACACCAATAAAAGCAAACAGTGTCATGGAAGGCGGAAGCCCTATGGCCTGACCGATTATTTGTGATTTCTGACTTTTTGCATATCGTGTAAAGTCAGGAATGTTGAGGGAAAGCGTTGCCCAATAGCCAACCATGCCTGTCAGAGCCGGGAAAAAGAATTTCCAGAATTCTGAACTGTTATTGAACTTCGAAGGTTGTGCCAATATAGGTCCAAGTCCATGAGCCGCCGATATTGCCCAGAAGAGCAAAGCAAGCGCTGCAAATGGAAGAAAGAATGCTTTAAAGACAAGAAGTTTTCTGATACTTTCAACACCAAGTTTAATAACATACATATTCAAAAGCCAGAAAATAAAGAATGTAATTGCCGGTCCTGTCTGTAAACTAAAAGAATCGGGAAAAATCTGAGGAAGGTTTTCTACGGTTGGATACCATGCTTTAAGCATTTGATACAATGCAAATCCTCCTATCCAGGTCTGTATGCCAAACCATCCGCAGGCAACAATTGCCCGAAGCATTGCAGGTACATTTGCACCGCGCACACCAAAACTGACACGCGCTAAAACAGGAAATGGAATGCCATACTTAGCACCTGCATGACCGTTTAATATCATTGGCGCCAATACAATTGTATTCCCTAAAAAAATAGTAAGAATAGCCTGCCACCAGTTCATGCCCCCTTCAATCAATGAACTCGCCAGCATGTAAGTAGGTATGCATAAACTCATGCTTATCCATAAAGCAGCATAGTTCCAGGTTCCCCAGGTCCGTTTCTTTTCATCTACAGGAGCAAGATCATCGTTGATCAGAGTCATCAGGAAGTATTAAGTTTTGGTAAATGTATTGATATTTTATGAATTGAATATTTTGATTTTAGGTATTTTTAATTGAAAATATTATAGATTGAAACAACAATTAAATATTTTCTTATATTTGATTTATTATTCCTTTTATTTTACAACCCATTTTCAATGTCAAGCTTAATTAAGAAATTCATTTACCAACAGCTTCGATTAATATTAGGCTTATTGGTGGTTTTATTTTCTTTTATCTACAACCCAAATAAATGCCAGGCTGTTCAGGTCTCTGCAGGAGATCTTTCCTATATATACCTTGGGGGCAATCAATATCTCATAAGTTTTTCACTCTACGTAAATTGTTCAGGCGGCAATCCTGGCTTTATCCAATCTTTAAATATTAATTCCGCCAGCTGTGGTTTTAACCAAGTTCACACGATGGACACGGTACCGGATAGTATACCCGGTCCAGTCGTTGATGTTTTTCAGAATATTAATGGTTCGATAACAACATGTCATGGTGGATTAGTTGTCGGAATTCAGGTATGTAAATATAGTGCCCTTGTTGTGTTGCCATTGCATTGTGCCGACTGGCGATTTAGTGTTGCTGTTTCAACACGGGATTCAAGCATTACAAATGTTGTTAACCTAAGCAATACAGACTTCTATGCTGAAGCCTTTTTAAACAATACTATAGGCGATAACAACTCACCAATTCTTTTCGATGTTCCTCTAACAACGGTTTGTTTAAATCAGGATAATTATTCCAATATTGGAATATATGATAGTGACGGCGATTCAATTGCAATTTCATTCATCATTCCAAAATCCGGACCGAATAGCAGCCTGACCTTTAAGTCAGGCTATTCCGCTGTTGCTCCAATAATATCGAATCCTCCTGCTAGTATTGACCCAAATTCAAGTTTCATATATATACATCCTACCCAGCCAGATGTTTGCTTGATTTCTATTCTTATTGAAGAATTCAGAAATGGGCAGTTAATTAGTTCAATAACTCGTGACTGGGTGTTTTTTATTATTTATTGTCCTCCTTTCAATTGGGGGCCAAAATTAACAGGGATCGATTCTACAAATTCTTATTCGGCTATAGCGTATGTCGGACAAGCACTTTGTTTTGATGTATACTCCAGCCATCCAGACACAAGTCTTCTTTTAACTTTGGCATGGAATAATTCAATTCCAGGGGCAACATTTTCAACGAGTGCTAATCATTTTCCTGTGGGTCATTTTTGCTGGACTCCTACTCTTGCAGATACAAGTTCTCAACCATATTATTTTACTATTTCTGTTCTTGACAATGCCCTACCCGTTCATGCATTAAGTTCCTATGCTTTTACTATTACAGTTTTGATCCCCACTTTTATTGAGAGTACTTTAAAAGATCCTTCGTTAAAGGCAATGATATTTCCGAATCCATTTTACGAAAAAGCAAGAGTAAAAATCAGTACGAGTGGTGGAAATGAATATTATTATGTCAAAATTTTGAATAACGAAGGAAGATTAGTAAAAAGTCTAAGTAATGCAGTCAATGAAGATTTCATATTCGAGAGAAATAATTTATCTTCTGGTGAATATTACTTGCAATTGGAAAATACTCGCTCCAAACAGCATAATAGTTTTAAGTTTATAGTGGTTGAAGACAGATGAAAGAATAACCTGGATTTTCGCTCAGCTATTAAATAAAAATTCAATTTCTGTTACAAAAATTTTAATTATAAGGGTCAATTATTTTTACATTTCAATTCCCTATCCCATCCATCTTCTTTTATTTGACCTCTAACTTTCTACTTTAACTCTCACCCAACGTACTCATCCGCCACAGCGATAGCCTTAGAAACAATCTCCAACGCTTCATCCATTTCATCTTTATTGATACAAAGGGGAGGTGCTGTAAAAATATAATTCCATCTGACGAAGGTAAATAAACCTAATTCCAAAAGTTTAGCATTGACTTTATTCATAATGGCCATTTCATCGGCTGTTGCATTCCATGGTGCCATTGGCTCTTTTGTCTTGCGGTTTTTGACGAGTTCTATGCATCCTAAAAGTCCTGTGGTGCGATAATCACCAATAGAAGGATGCTTCTCTTTTAGTTTCTCTACCTGCTGCTTCATGTAATTTCCCATGCTAGCAGCATTGCTGATCAGGTTTTCGTCTTCATATATTTTTAGTACTTCAACAGCTGCAGCGCATGCAACTGCATGACCGGAATAGGTAAGACCAAGCGGGAGAGGCTTATCATTAAATTTATTTATTAGTTCTTCTTTAATGATCATGCCGCCAAGTGGAATGTATCCACATGTAAGACCTTTTGCAAAACACATAATGTCAGGAACAACATCGTGATGATTGACACCAAACCATTTTCCCGTTCGGCCAAAGCCACTCATCACTTCATCGCAGATGAGTAGTATTCCATATTTATCTGCTATCTCTCTTATCTTTTTCCAATATCCCGGAGGATATTTAATGCAGCCGCTTGAACCGCTTTCCCCTTCCATTAAAATAGCAGCAACTGTATTAGGGCCTTCGTATTTAATAATCCGCTCCATGTGATTAGCAGCATTGGTAGCACATTCTTCAGGCGTTGCACTATTCCATGGACAGCGATAAAAAAAAGGATTTTCAACATGAATAAAATTCGGTGCAGCCTGAGAATCATGTGCAATGCCTCTTGGATCTCCGCTGGCCGACATAGCGCCATAACTTGCACCGTGATAACCCAAATATAAAGTTACAACCTTATGACGTCCCGTATAAAGCCTGGCGAATTTTATTGCATTCTCAACAGCTTCAGCGCCTGCATTGGTGAAAAAAGTTTTCTTCAGTGAACCGGGAGTGATCTCAGCTAATTTTTTTCCCAATTCTCCGCGAGCAGCCGTTATCATTCCCGGATGCACAAAACTAACTTCTTCCATCTGCCGCATAACAGCTTCTTTCACTCTGGGATGCCCATGGCCAATATTCATATTCATCAGCTGCGATGAAAAGTCAATATACTTTTTCCCGCTTCTGTCATAAATATGGACGCCTTTAGCTCCTTTAATATTTAATGGATTTATTCCTGCCTGCTTCGACCACGAGAAAACTGTGTATTCGAGACTGTTGTTCAGGATAACTTCTTTTTCTGAGAGGGTGGGGGTGAGCATTTTTTTAATTTGAGAATTTGAGAATTTGAGAATGAGGTTTGAAGTTTATAAGTGAGAACTTGTGAGATTGATTTTGAATGAAAATATTTAAACCTGAGCATTTCCAAATTCTCAAATTAATCAACTCATCCAATTCGCTCTCGCTTCCGGATTCCATTTTACAGAAGTCTTCTTCAACTGTGTCCAAAAAGCAATTGAACTTTCGCCGGTAATATCGCCAACGCCGAACTTAGAATCATTCCATCCGCCGAATGAAAACGGTTCACGCGGAACGGGAACGCCTATGTTTATGCCTATCATTCCTGCACTGGCTTTGTCCATAACAAGTCTGGCCACGCCGCCGCTTTGGGTAAAGACAGAAGCAGCATTTCCGTATTCTGAATTGTTTTCAATTTCCAGTGCTTCGCTGACATCTTTGGCACGAATAATCGCTATAACAGGACCAAAGACTTCTTCTTTGGCAATAGCCATATCGGGAGTAACAAAATCGATAACCGTTGGACCAACATAGAAACCATTTTCTTTTCCGGTGACAATTGCATTTCTACCATCAACTAAAACTTTAGCTCCTGCTTTTTCAGCTTCAGAAATGTATTTGTTAATCCTGTCGCGTGCTTCTTTGCTGATAACGGCTCCGAGATTTTTACCCGGAATAATTTTACGCGCTTCATCACAGATTTTTTGAATTATGTGGTCAACATTACCAACTCCAACCATGGCTGATGCTGCCATGCATCGCTGACCTGCACATCCACTCATAGAAGCAGTCACATTGCTCGCTGTCATATCAGGATTAGCATCAGGCATAACGATGAGATGATTTTTTGCACCACCCAATGCCAATGCTCTCTTTAATTTTGAAGATGCTCTTATGTAAACTATTTTAGCAACCTTGGTGGAACCAACAAAAGATACTGCTGATATTCCCGGGTGGTCGCAAATTGCTTCTACAATTTCTCTGTCACCGTTAACAATATTAAATACACCATCGGGAAGTCCTGCTTCTTTAAGCATGGTAGCAATTCTGTTAGATGATAGAGGCACTTGTTCAGAAGGCTTTAATATCATGCAATTTCCCAAAACGAGAGCATTGGGAATAGTCCAATGCGGAACCATGTGCGGAAAGTTAAATGGTGCTATGGAAGCAACAACTCCCAAAGGTTTATAATCAATTCGGCACTCAACACCTCTACTAACTTCTAAAATCTTTCCGGGAATCAATTGAGGCATGCTACATGCAAATTCAGTAAGTTCAATACTTTTCTCAACTTCAGCAATGGCTTCATCCATTGTTTTGCCATTTTCCCGGTGAACCAGCAAAGCCAGCTCCTGAAGATTGGCTTCAAGAAGGATTTTATACCGGTAAAAAATCTGCACTCTTTCCTTAATGGGCATAACAGACCAGCTTTCAAATGCTTTCTTAGCTGCGGCGACGGCTGCATCCAGCTCTTCTATGGAAGAAAGCGGTACAGTCGACAAAACTGTACCATCTATAGGAGAAAGCACATTTAAAGACTTTTTAGCGCCATTGGAAAACTTTCCGCCTATATAATTTTTTACTTCGGGGAATTGGGAAGTTGTAATTGTCATTATGATTGATTTTTCAATTAAGATTTATTACCAAAAGTGGTTAATTGTTCTCGCAAGGTTCAAATATCGACAATTTAGACTGAATTAGGAAATACTAAAATTTGCCACAAAAACACTTTTTAATTCATGGATTAATCCGTTTTTATTTTTAAACATTCAGATAACACGAAATCAGATGCACATTAAAATTTAGTATAGATAAAATATTGTGCAATTAAATCTCATTACTAAGTCAATAAGCAAGTTCTATAACTCTTTTCAGATTAACGATTCGGAATAATTTCAGTTATTTTTCTGTATTTTCTTTCTCTGTTAATATAATTAAAATTCATTTAATAAAAGCAGATTACAATTTATTGTAATTTTAATTTAACCTCTGTTTGTGGTCAACTATCGAATAGGCTTGATAATTTTAGCGATTGCATTTTATTTTTTTACGTTCTATATCATGAGCGATGATTCGGAAAATGTTTGAATCCTTCTTTAGGCTAGTTTTTTGAAAAAAAACGCCTGTTGATAACTAAATTTGCTTTTAAACAATTTGTTTCTGACACTTTGTATAAATAATTTAATTATGAACACTAACTTCTCAATAGACTCATTAATCGGTTGCGGTCAGCTTGTCGTAAAAACAAATAGCCCGCTGCGGTCTGCAAACGTGAATTGGGTATGTCTTGAGTATTCGTGCGTAAAAAATCTAGAATTATCTCCGGATCAAAAGCTTGTAATCGCCAAGCAATAATTTCAACGTTCATAAGTTCCTGATTCATGCTCGCTTTCAGCGATTCCAAGGCTGATTTCTGATCATTTTTATTCATGATGATAGGAGGATCCGGCCATTGAGATCTGGCATCTTGAAATCCGGACTGTGTCGGAGGATCAACAGAATGTTGAACCGGAGGCAACGAAGTCGAAGTGTTACGAAACGTAGGGTCAGTGCCCCATATAGAACCAAACAGAATCCCCAAAAGGCATGCTCCTAGGGATTCTGTGGTCGATTTCATTTTCGGTAGCAATGATTGATAGTTAAATGCTCAAGTGATGTCGCAAGTAACCCAAGCAGCCCCGGCCGCGTCACGACATTGCAGTTTGTTTGTAAAGTCGGGATGCTGCCGTGAACTTTGGACGTTCAGGCATTTTATTTTGGTGCCAACTGCAGTTGTGGAGCAATCCGCATTCCCCACACTAATCAGCCCAGCGGTCACCATGGCCGCTGTGGCTCCAAATACTGATTTCTGAACAAATGATCTTCTTTTCATGATTTTCGTTTTCCGTTTTGGTTTTTTGTTAGCACGTCAGGAATGGAATTATTTTTGAGGTCTAACTTTTTGAACTTGCCATTTTTTTTTTTTTTTGCAAGATTATTCG
>JAYURB010000225.1:0-3723 GCA_043756425.1 Bacteroidota bacterium | reverse complement strand
CAAATGTTAAGCACCAATTTGCAATAATTAATTCAGTCGGCTGTACTGCAACAATTAGTGCAGGTGGACCTTATAATAATATTTGCGGAGCTTTTGCTTTAAACGGTTATTATCTTACCGGTTCTTTGGGAACCAATACTTGGAGTACAAGCGGGACAGGAACTTTTTCTGCCATAAACATTTTAACTCCTGTTTATACACCTTCCAATTCTGATTTTTTGGCAGGAAGTATAACGTTGACACTAACGAATAATTGTAATCCTTCTACTTCTAATGTAACGGTTAATCTTATTTCTGTTGATGACTCTAATCCATGTACTGCAGATGCATGTAATACAGTAACAGGATCAGTAGTTTACACACCCTTAACCAATACGGGAGGTGGAGCAAGTGATAATAATCCTTGTACAACCGATAATTGTTTAAACGGATTAACAATACATCCTGTCATTCTAACTGAGGATGGCAATGTTTGTACGACCGACGGATGTAATTCAACAACCGGTGTATTCAACACGCCAATAACCAGTACCGGTGGTGGAGAAACGGATAATAATCTATGTACTGCGGATAATTGTTTAAGCGGAGCAACTGTTCACCCAAGTGTAATTATTGATGATCTGATTCCATGTACTTCCGATGGCTGTATTTCAACCACAGGTGTTTTCCATACACCTTTAACAAACACCGGTGGTGGAGCAACGGATAATGATCTATGCACAGCAGATAATTGCGTAAGCGGAATAACTACTCATCCTTTACTTCCAACAGTTGATGGTAATGTTTGTACGAACGATGGTTGTATTTCAACATCGGGTGTTTTCCATACTCCATTAACAAACACCGGTGGTGGAGGAACGGATAATAATCCATGTACAGCGGATAATTGTTCTAGCGGAGTTATTGTTCACCCAAGTATAAATGCTGATGATTTGAACCCATGTACTGCCGATGGTTGTATTTCAACCTCTGGTATATTCAATACACCAATAACAAACACCGGTGGTGGAGCAACGGATAATGATCCTTGTACATTGGATAATTGTGTAAGCGGACAAACTGTTTATCTTGGAACTCCAAGCGATGATGGCAACGTTTGTACGACAGATGGTTGTGATTCTAATGGAATTTTTCATACGCTATTAACGAATTCTAGTGGAGCTACCGATAATAATCCATGTACTGCTGATAATTGTGTAAGCGGAATAACTGCACATCCTATATTTCCAACTGACGATGGGAATGTTTGTACAGCCGATGGTTGTGATTCCAATGGAATTTTCCATACACCATTAACGAATTCCAATGGAGCTAGCGATAATGATACTTGTACCGTTGATGTTTGCATTAGCGGACAAACAATTAATACCATTCTGCAAACCGATGATTTTGATCCTTGTACTTCCGATGGTTGTAATTCAAATGGAGTATTCCATATACCACTGACCAACTCAAACGGAGCAACCGATAATGACCCTTGTACGGCTGATAATTGCTTAAGCGGAATAACTGTTCATCCAAATCTTCTTGTTCTGTCCGTTACTGCCAGCGACACTTCGATGTGTTCGGGAGGTCAGGTAGTTTTAATCATTAGTGGTGCTTCAACGTATGTCTGGAGTCCTGCCGGCAGTTTATCTTCAGCAACAAACGATACTGTCATTGCAAGCCCCTCCTTAACTACTACCTATTTAATAATTGGAACGGATGCAAGTGCTAATAACTGCACAAGCTCAACAGCCATAATAATCAGTGTAATTTCATCAGCCACTGATACTGTAACTATTCAATCATTATCCGGAGATACAATTTGTGCCGGTGACTTTGCCACTTTTGTGGCTAATCCAATTAACGGCGGATCGTCTCCAACTTATCAATGGAAGATAAACGATACACTTGTATTAAATAGCGACAACGATACTTTAATCACAACAGTAACAAACGGTCAAATTGTTACTTGTGAAATGACTTCCAGCCTTGCTAGCTGCGTAAATCCTCCCCTAGCCTTTTCAAGCGTTACAATGACAGTCAATCCAAAACCCGTTAAACCGGAGGCAACAAGTTTTAATATTGTTTCAATATGCAGTGGAGCACAAGGAGTTAGTTTTGGAGTTGTGAATTTAAACCCAACCCATACTTATCATTGGTCGACAATTCCCAACACTTCATTAATTCATAATGATACAAATTATTATTGCGTTATTGACTTTCCTCAAACGGCAACGGATACAGTATTTAATGTAATTTTGGTTGTTAGTTTAAACGATTGTTATACTAGTGACTCAATAGAAATAAAAGTTGATACTACTCACGTTGCTCCTATACCTTGCTATGTTACTAATTTTGATTCGACAGTTAATGTTTTAATATGTATTGAGAATAAAGTAGATTCTTATCAATGGGGGTATGATGATGGAACTAATAATTATTATCCTGACACTCTATTCGGAGCTATTTTTCAAGACTGTATTATTGGGCCTTCTTTTGACACATCAAAATATTTTTATTGGGTCATTATCCGCGAAGGAGATTGTTTTACAAAATCATATTACAACCGTCCGCGCAGTAAAGGCAGTGATGGAATTATAGAAATCAAAAAAGAACTGGAAGTGAAAATATTCCCTAATCCCGTTTTAAATAATTTTACGGCTAAACTGAATGGACTTTATAACGGCAAAATTAATTTATCTGTATTTGATCTCCTTGGGAAGAAAATAGTTGAAAAAGAGTTTTGGAAATTAAATGTAGAATCCACGGTAAATGTTGATTTTGGCGAAAAAAGTCCCGGAATTTATTTTGTCAGAATTAACTACAATCAAACCGAACAGAAGGTATCAATGCTTCTGGTAGAATAATGATTATAAATTTGAATATCACACATACGAATAGGAGATTTGGATTATGAAAAAAATATTGTATTGCTTTTTATTAATTGCAGGCGCAATTCACAACGGAGTATCGGGACAACAACTCTCGGAATGGGATATGAAGAAACTTCTTCCGGCCCGGATTGACAGTTTTCTAATTGGTTTTATGCAAGCTTCTGAATTAAGGGCACCGGGCACAGAAACTTATTCTGAACAGGTTGAACAAGCCTATGTTGCTTATTTTACAACTGATGCAAAGGTATATAATGAAATGACCCCTGCTTTGCTCGAAGGAGATCGTGATCATCCTTTTTATTTAAAATTTTCTTCCCTTAACGATTATATTTCGAAAGTAAAGAAGAATTTTCCCGGAGGACTGCATCAGAATCTTGTTCAATATACTGCAGATTATTCTAAACTAAGTTCCGGTATTTTAAATTTAATTCTTCAAAAGATAGTTTTCGGAACAAGCGTTGAAGGATATCTTTTTAAAAACAGTGATACTATTAATGTTGAAATAAAAACAGGGAACAATTTATCGGAATTTAAAATTAGCAGAATATTGAAATTAGGATCACAATTCACCATCGTAAATGACGGAGATAAAGATTTAATCATCGACCTCAATGATAAATGCCCTGAGGTTGCCGGACTCTCTTCCTATCAGGGATGTCCGCCGCCAAGTCATCCTGCTGCATATTTTGGGTTACAATTCAATTTCGGAATTTCAACGACTACAACTATTGACGGTCCGGTAAAATCAAATCTCGGTTATGACAGGATTATTGACCAGACATTTAACATGAGCCCTGTGAGCATTGACAATACCCAATCAGGACACTTCGGCGTAACTATTCAA
>JAYURB010000224.1:0-3728 GCA_043756425.1 Bacteroidota bacterium | reverse complement strand
TTTAAATTGAGCGTGGCACTACAGCCTTCATCAATTAATCCATTGCAATTTTCATCCACTCCATTATTGCAAATTTCAACAGCTCCGGGATTAATGGAAGCTATACTGTCCTTACAATCGTTTCCTATAGAAACAAAACCGATTGGTGCAGAACATCCGATTGCAGATTCAAAATTTGAACCGTATGAATCGTTATCAGTGTCATAATAAAAAGTATTAAAAGGCGGCTCTGAAATTACAAGGTTAACAGTAACATTGCAATTATTATTATCCTTAACTATTAAATTGTAATTACCGGCCATGCAATTATTCAAATCGGCATTCGGTAAAGGATCAACAATATTAATTTTCCATCCCATATACTCATGTAAACTACATTGGTAATAAAGAAGGTTAGGATGACTTGAATTGGGTGTAAAAAATAAAGTGCCCATGGATGTCATGCTATTAACAACACCGTTAGTGACTTCTGAGGCCAAATTTGAGGGTCCTCCAATCGGGCTTGTGGAAATAAAAATAGTATGCTCTGTATCAAAAAAGGTAAATGCATACGTGATTCCTCTTATCAAGGTTATTTCCATTCCCTGAACACCGTTTATAATTAAACCATCCGGTTCAGTTCCTAATCCATATTGAGGATGAGAATGATTCTTCGGCGCTGCTGTTACAATAAAAACCGGACCATTGCCGGTAACTGTATAAGGAGCTGTGCCACCTGACGGTGTAATATCCACACTTCCATTTGCTATTCCATAACAGGAGACGTTAGTGGTTGAAGCAACTGTCGCAGTAATAGAATTGCTTATCGGGTTGACCGAAATATTTTGAGAGACTGAACATCCAACGGCATCCGTAACATTAACAGAATAAATTCCGGAAGATAAGTTTGTCAAATCTTCAATTAGATATGGGTTAACAATATTGACATTATAACCCATGTATTGATGATTGGCACAAACATAATATAACAAAGACGGATGACTATTGTTGGGAGTAAATGTTACAACACCATTGTCATTTGGTGCCCCAACCTGTCCGTTTGTAACAAGTCCACTGCTATTCCCGCCAATAAAATCAGTTGATATATGCCATGGATGACCCGGACCAAGGATGTTAAAGCTATACGGAATGCCTCTGGCCAATGTTAACTCCTTTGCTTCAATGCCATTGGTAAAATAAGTAAGAAGACTGCCAAGGTTTACATAAGGATTACTTGGGGTCTTACTTCCAACAGTAACGCCAAACACTGACCCTGAAGTTTTATTTATTGTATCCCATTTTGAAATATAAGGTCCGGTGCCGCCTGAAATAGTCAGATCAATTGCACCGTTAGACAGCCCACAACTTGTGCCTGTAACATTTGACGATAAAGCCAGAGAAGAAGGTAGCTGATTAACCAAATATTGTGCAGTTGTACTGCAGCCATTAACATCAGATACTATTACAGAATATGTTCCGGGTTTTAGATTAGAAGGATCTTCAATACAGTAACCATTCAGAATATTAATTTTCCAACCCATAAATGTATGTATGCCGCATGGGTAGTATAAAAGTGAAGGATGAGTACTATTAGGCGTAAAAGTCACAGTACCTGATGTTGTCGGAGCACCTGTTTGTCCATTTGTAACAAGGTTTGCCGTATTACCTCCAACCGGATCAGTGCTAATATGAAACGTATGACCGGGACTAAGAACACTAAAGCTATATAAGATCCCTCGAGTTAGATTTAATTCTTTTCCTTGTACACCATCAATTACAAAACCTACAGGAAATCCCTGACCGAATAACGGACTCGCAGCTGTTTTTGTTGCAACAGTGACTCCAAAAGTTGGACCGTTTTGAATATTTGTTGTATCCCAACAAATACTATACGGTGGAGTACCGCCGGTAACGGTAATGTTTATAGAACCATTTCTTGCCCCGGGACAAGACACATTAGTAACAATAGAATTGGAAATTATGGGTGGAGAATTTACAGCACCTATTGTAATAATATTTGAATTTACACTATTCGATGTGACACAAGCAAGATTAGATGTTAATCCGCACCTTATCTGATCACCCAAAACCAAACCGGTTATGCTTAATGTAGCGCTATTCGTTCCAACATTGATACCATTTTTTCTCCATTGATAAACAGGGATGGTTCCTCCATTGGTAATTGCTGCTGTATATGTTGCAGATCCTCCTGAGCAAAATCCTGTTGGTCCTGAAATGGTAATGGAAGGTGTTAGACTTGTCGGACAGATAGAAATATTATCGACAGCGAAACTCGGCCTGTTAGTCCCTGTTCCGCTAAAATCGCGTTGAACCCACCGAATTTGTACTACAGCCTGATTGTTGCATGCTGCCGGAAGAGTAAATGATAAATTGAAACTATTCTGAGGGGTAGTAACTGTTGTAGTTTGATTTACGGTATTATTCTGGTAGATTCCATTGGTTGCTGCAGAAACAGAAGTAAAAACTCCACTTGTTCCAACTCTATATTGAAGATCTACCTGATTAATCCTTGTATTGGTAACAGAGACGAAAGGATTCCTTATAGTCATCATATCAAAAGAAACAAGAACATTAAATTTCCCATTTGTATTAATAGCCAGGCACAAAGCCGGATCTGCAGTTGTCGATGGAAGAAATCCTATTTTTCCGCTATAATTATGAATACCATCCGTAACGGAAGCAGCAGTACTTGAAGCCGTAAGCAAGAAATCCGATAAAGGAGCACTAGTCCTGAAAGCTGCGGATGAACCCGCTGCTGATAGATTCCATCCTTGCCATCCTAATGGATAAGCGGTACTTCCGGAGCCAAGTGTACTAAAATCCTGTATATATGGTAAAGTTTGCGCTGTTGGATTTGTTTGTGAATACAACGTCAGGGAAAAAGAGAAGAATGAAAAGACAAAAGACAAAAATTTACAAGATGTGTAATTAATATTCATATAATTTTGTTTATTGTGATGATTAGAATTGCAACTTAGTAAAAATTGAAACTGAATGGAAAAATTATTAATTTCGGATAGCCAAACATCCTTTTAATAATTATTCAAACTTAAATGTATTCATTAAAAAAATAAAAAACAAATTTAATCTAAGTACCAAATGATTCAAAGAGTAAAACTTTCATTTTTATTGATTTTTACTCTTTCAGGTGCCACTAATGCTGTTGGACAGGAATATTTTAGTGGTAACTTTTTAATGAGTTTTCATACAAATATTAATCCCAATAAGGACTTTCCATTGCTTTGGAATATTGAAAAAGAACCGGAAGGTGGCCGAATGGTGCTGGAGATTCAGGACGATATGCAAAAAAAAGGAGTCAGTAAAAGAGTCCTTTTTAATCCTAATGACAGTACATGGATTATGATGATGGAATACAATCTGGTAAAACAAGGAACAAAAATCCATGCTGCTAAAATGTTTACCGATACAATTAAACCGGGACTTTTTAAAATAAAAAAGACAAAAGAAAAACGAACTATTTCAGGGCAGGAGTGCAAAAAAACAATTTTGACGAGTGATAAATACATTTCTGAAGTATGGATAACAAAAGAACTAAAATTTAACCTTTCTTACATTTATAAATTATTAAGCCATTGCGGTCTAATGAGCGAATTTGTTCGAAATGGAGATTGGTATAACTTCAATAAAATAAGTGGAATGATATTGGAGGTTACCTCAAGAAATCAATCTACAGGTGAATCCTATACGCTGAGTGTCTCTGAAATAAA
>JAYURB010000223.1:0-9066 GCA_043756425.1 Bacteroidota bacterium | reverse complement strand
ATTAAAAATGTAAGAAATGCCGGAATATCTCTTCAAGTATTAAGTCAAGCCGACTTTCAGATTTTTTTCATTCTACAGTTTCTATTAATATATTTTAGTTTTTAAAACCTTGAATTTGTTTGAGGTGCAAAATTGCTTTAAAATACTAATATTTAATGGCTTAAGGATGGGGTAATTCAATTATTTATTGAAAAATTGATATAATTTGATTACCTTACCACTATAAATACGGATTAATCAATAATCTTTCAATAGCAGTATAATCAGGGTACTCAGAGTAACCTTGATTGTACATAAAAGTATAGGAAATAATTAGAAAAAACTCAAAACGGTTATACAAGTATCTGATGAAACAATTTATTGCATTATTTTTTATTTGTTTTTTCATCTGTTCAGTAAGTGCACAAAATGTTGATGTCGTTGATAACCTTCCATCTGTAAATGGAACAGTAAATGCCATTATTCGAAATGGAAATACAATTTATCTTGGTGGTGATTTTGCGTCTATTGGTGGCTATTATCAAAGTTACGGAGCGAGACTAAATACTGTCGACGGACAGCCGGAAAAATTATTCCCAAAAGTAAATGGTAAGATAAATTCATGCATCCCTGACGGTTCAGGCGGATGGTTTATTGGTGGTGATTTTACTAGGGTTGGCAGTGAAGAAAGAATTAACCTTGCACAAATTACTGCTGATGGAAATGTTACGGATTTCTATAAGAATTTAGCACTTGACAATTCAGTACTGTGTATGGCACGTGATGCAACTAAATTGTTTATTGGAGGAGCATTTAATTACACCGGCTATAAAACAGGATATGGAGCAGCAGTAAATCCTACAACAGGAATTGTTAATGTAAATTTTCCTCAGGTAAATGGTATTGTTAAAACTATAATTCCTGATGGCGCAGGTGGTTGGTACATAGGAGGAATTTTTACAAAGGTCGGTGCATACAACCGTAATTTCATAGCGCGTATCAATGCTAATGGAACCGTAAATGCCTGGAATCCTCCATGCAATGGAACTGTTTATGCAATTGCTTTATCCGGAAATACTGTTTATGTCGGAGGTTATTTTTCATCTATCGGAGGACTAAACAGAAATAATATTGCAGCGCTCGATGCTGTTAGCGGCCTGGCTACCGCATGGAATCCTGATGCAAGCTATCAGGTTAATGCAATTTTATTATCAGGAAGCACCCTATATGCCGGTGGTTATTTTACTACTATGGGCGGACAACCACGCAATGGTCTTGCTGCCATTGATATTAATACTGGATTAACCGCTTCATGGAATCCGGGTTTGAACAACGGTGTTGCTTGCCTTGACATTTCCGGAAATACGCTTTATGCGGGAGGTAGTTTTACGACGATCGGTGGTCAGCCCAGAAATTTCGCCGGAGCAATTGATGTATTAACAGGACTTCCTGATTCCTGGATTCCGAATCCCAATAATACTGTTAACACGCTTGTTGTTTCAGGTAGTACAGTTTATCTCGGTGGTGATTTTACAAATGTTGGAGGGCAGTTGCGTAACTACATTTGTGCCACGGATATTTCAACCGGACTTGCAACACCGTGGAACCCTGATGCAGACAATCCGGTTTTTTCACTGATGGTAAACGGAGCAAATGTTTTCGCAGGTGGAAAATTTAATACGATTGGAGGTCAACAGCGCAGCAACATTGCTGCTTTAAATGCTTCTACCGGCCTGGCAGCTTCCTGGAATCCCGGTGCCAATGGAACAGTATTTAATATGGCACTTTCCGGCGGCACACTTTATACCGGCGGATCGTTTACCTCTTTAAATTGCAAGAGCAGAAAATTTATTGCTTCACTCGATGCAACTACAGGACTTGCTTCTTCGTGGAATCCTTCTTCTAACGATACAGTTTTTGCCATTGTTGTTTCAGATAATACTGTCTATGCGGGAGGAACGTTTACCTCTATCGGAAATCAATCCCGAAACCGTCTGGCCGCACTCGACGCTGCTACCGGCAATGCTTTGGCATGGAATCCGAATGCAAACAATACTGTTTGCGCTTTATCCCTTTCGGGAAATAAAATTTTTGCAGGAGGATTATTTACAACGATGCAAGGTCAACCCAGAAATCGTATTGCTGCTTTGGACAAAATTAGTGGTTCAATCTTTTCCTGGAATCCCGATGCTAACAATACTGTAAAAACGATTACTGTTGTTTCCAATACGGTTTATGCAGGCGGTAGTTTTACCGCTATAGGTGGACAACCACGAAACAGAATTGCAGCTCTTAATCCTTTGACGGGACTTTCTACATCATGGAATCCGAATGCGAACAGTGATGTTAATACCATATTAGTTACCGGTGATATAGTTTACGCCGGTGGTGACTTTACATTTATTGGCGGTCAAAACCGGAAAAGACTAGCAGCTCTTGCTAAGTTAAACGGATTGGCCACTCCCTGGAATCCAATGGCCGACAATGCTGTTACAGCACTTTCTGTTTCCGGTGATTTTATCTATGCCGGAGGAACTTTTTTAGCCATAGGTGGAAGTGAACGAAATAACATTGCTGCCGTTGATGCACTAACGGGAAACATTACAGGCTGGAATCCAAATTCAAACGGCAGTATAAATTCATTGGGTATTTCCGGCAACATTGTTTATGTGGGAGGTAGTTTCACAACAATAGGAGGAAACTTACGCAACAGGATTGCCGCGCTTGAAACAATCAGCGGACAAGCCACACAATGGAATCCGAATGCAGATGCTCCGGTTCATTCACTGGCTTTGGATGGCAGTAAGGTTTATGTCGGTGGAAGTTTTACAACTATTGGCGGACAGCTGCGAAATAATATTGCAGCTTTGGATGCAAACAACGGACTCTCCACTGCATGGAATCCGAATTCAGACGGTACTATTTATTCTTTGATTGTTACAGGAGGTTTGGTGTATGCAGGTGGTTTCTTTAGTGATATCGGTACTCAACCGCGAAGTAACTTAGCTGCATTGGATGCAGTTTCGGGAATTGCCACATCCTGGGATCCTGATATTAACGGCGGAGTTTTTTCCATTGCCTTATCCGACAATTCAATTTACGCCGGGGGAGATTTCTCTATGGCAGGAGGACAAAATCGACAAAACATTGCTTCTGTAAATGCTGCATCGGGTATAGTGAATTCATTGAATCCCATTGCTGATGGCGGATTAGTAAGAAACATTTTCATTTCCGGAAACATCTTATATGCCTGTGGCGGATTTACAACCATGGGCGGCCAGGTTCGCAACCGGCTTAGTGCAATTGATAAACTTACCGGAAGTCCTCCTCCCTGGAATCCTCAGTCAGATAATTTTATTAATACTATTCATCTGTATGGCAATACAATTTATTCCGGTGGATCTTTTGACAATATTGGCGGTGTGGATAAAAAAGGATTTGCCGGTATCGATTTCAATTGCGTACAATACCTGCCTTCTATTTCGTATAACGATCCTTTGTGTCTCGGGAATACTTTGCAGTTAAATGCTGCATCTATTCCCGGTGCTTCCTATCATTGGACAGGACCGTCGGGATTTGAATCAACTCTTCAAAATCCTTCTATTGCAAATACTACTTCAGGGACACAGGGAATTTATAGCTGTCGTGTATCAACGAATGGCTGCACGAGTCCGCCGGCATATATTTATGTCAATGTAAAAGGTCAGGTCCCTGTTGCTTCCAATAATGAAGCATGTATTGGTAATACTGTTGAATTGTATTCTACTATACCCAATGCTCAAATAAGTTGGTCCGGTCCGGGAGGATTTAGTTCGGAACTTTCCAACCCTTTCATTCCTGTATCAAATGCCGGAACTGCCGGTGTATATACGGTTACCGTTTCACAAGGAAATTGTTTGCCACAAACCGCTTCTACTACTGTTGCATTTGCCAATACTGTTATTAATACTCAACCGGTAAACGTTACAGCATGCAATCGTTCGTACGCTCTTTTTAACATCAATGCAAAAGGCAATCGATTAACATATCAATGGCAGGAGTTTAACGGTAGCTGGAATGATTTATCGGACAATGAAATTTTTCAGGGAGTTCATCTACAGCAATTATCTGTTTATGCAACAGATTCTTTAAGCGGGCGACTATACCGATGTGCTATTTCAAGTGGTTGTTTTGCTTCTACAAACAGTTCACCGGCAACACTAACAGTTCGTTCTCCATTGCTGGTAAGTATAAACGGGCCTTCTTTCTTTTGTTTTGGAGATACGATTCTTTTAACAGCGAATTCGGCAGCATCTTATTTATGGAATACAGGAGCAACTACTCCCGCAATAAGGGTTGGCTCTTCCGGAGATTATTTTGTTACGGTTACAGATATAAACAATTGCAAGAGTACATCATCAATAAATGTTTCATCAGACGTATGTCAGGATTCATTAAACATTAAATTATTTATAGAAGGATTTTATGCAGGGGGAGGAGAAATGACAGCAACCGTTGATCCATCGGGCAATCCGGGTTTGTGTGATACACTGGTTGTTGAATTGCATAGCAACAGTCAGCCAAACGAACTTATTTATCGTTCGAAAAAAACTATTGATATTTTAGGTAATGTTACAATTAAAGTTCCTTCAGTGATGCAGGGAAATAGTTATTATATAGTCATCCGCCACCGCAATGCTTTAGAAACCTGGAGCGCTTTCCCCGTAACTATAATTTCGAATGCTCAATACAATTTCTCAGATGCAATTGCCAAAGCCTATGGAAGTAATCTTTCAGATCTTGGTGACGGCTACTTTGCAATTTACAGCGGAGATATTTCAGATTCCAATTTGGGACTGGGTTATCAGGACGGAATTATTGAATCACAGGATTACGGTGATATGGAAAATGCTGTCTATATTACATTGACAGGCTATGTACCCCAGGACCTTTCCGGAATAGGAATTGTTGAGTCTGCTGCTTATGGCATAATTGAAAACAATGTTTACTTTACTAAGTCTGTGGTGAGGCCGTAAACCAATAGTTACATATATTAACTATTTTTAAAATTAGAATTTACAAAATCTTAAATTTGGAATATTAATGTATTCTTAGATTACTTTCGGGAAATAAAACCTTATTACCTTAGTAACAATACAGACTACCCCCATAGAATACCTTATTACCTTATTCCTTTTTGTTAATGCCTGATTAACTCATCATACTCTTCTTTAAATGTTTTTTTTCTTGTGGTGTTCGGATTGATTAAAACAGAATGTGTGTTAAGGTTTTTGTATTCAATTTACATAATAGGAGACTTTTAATTTGGCAATAAGGTAATAAGGTTTGTTTCTGGGGATATTATTTTTTTTACTAAGGTAATAAGGTTTGCAATCGCCATAGATGTAAAGCTCAATTCGTCGCAAATAATAAACTACTTTAAATATATATTTCCATTGAGCAGCAATAAATATTCGGTGGCCCCTACTTCAAAATCAGTTTCCAAATCCCTCTTCCATGTGTTCCTGCAAACAATACATGCGAGTCGCTGCAAATATCGATATCGGAAACCATCATGGAAGGCAAGCCTGTTCCAAGAACAGACCATGAAGTAGAAGCAGCTGTTCTTTTCCAAACCCCCCTATGCGTGGCAGCAAAGAGCGTCGTTGGTTCACCGGTATCATAGAGTAAAGCGTTAACATCAGCTTCGGGCGGAAGGCCATCTGAAATATCTTTCCAGGAATTGTTTTTGCCGCCCTGAAAAGAGTGCATTACTTTTATTGTTCCTGCACCGCGAAATCCAACCGTTACATGCATGGGATTTAGGGGATCGGCAACAACGCTTGTAATGTTAAGGTACTTCACTCCATCCAATCCGGCAGAAACATCGGTCCAGCTTTGACCGCTATTGGTACTAAGAAATAATTTTTCTTTAGGCACTTCGCTCCAGACGGGATTGGAAAATGCAATGTAAATAATGTTTGAATCGGAGGGAGCAATAGCCATTGCAGCAATGACTTCTTTAGTGGGAGGAATACCTTCTGAAGGCAGCTTTTCAAAAGTTTCTCCTCTATTAATACTTTTGTAGAGATTTTGATAAGGCAGAAAAACAGAGGAGGAGTTTTGCGGATTAAGTGCAAATGGATGCAGGTAAGCACATGACTCATTGAAGATGGCAAGATTTCTAGACCAGCGATTTCCTCCGTCAGAAGAGCGAGAAAAGATATTGTTATTGCCATCGGCGCTATAACATAGTAAAGGATTTTTCGGATCGAAAATAACTTCCATGCCATCGCCGCCTCTGACGGTTCTCCATAAATAATCTTCCGTTGAGTCTTCGTCGAAGAGAATTGTACCGCAATCCTGAAGGCCTGATAATATTTTTTGTGAACCGTTTTGAGTCACGGCCACGCTCCAACATTGTGCAACATTTAATCCGTAATTCAGATTTTTCCATGTAGTTCCTTTGTCTTCGCTTCTGTAGAGCCCGCCATCGGTACTTGCATAGACGTATCCTGATTTAGGATCTATGGTAAGTTCATGAAGATCGTCGTGAATGGAATTTACGGTAATAGTCAATTTGTATTCTTTACCGTTGCCTACATAGCAGCCAACTTTATTACCGCATGAAAAATACATAAGGGAAGTATCGGCAGGATCAACAGCGAGAGCCATTCTCCAGTCGGGACTTAAAGAACCTTTGCCGACAAGCAGGAAAGAGTTTCCTGAATTGTTAGAAAAATAAATTTCATTTTGTTTTGTTTTTCTATTGCCCATCAAAACATACAGCATGTTAGCATGCGTTGCTACAGTTGTAATTTCACAGCGTGTAGAAAGCGAATCAGCCAACAATCCGTTAGTATTTAGCGGCTGCCAGAGTTTCCCGCCGTTCAATGTTCTGTATAAACCATTGCCGCCTGCATAAATTATTTTTGGATTGCCGGGATTAATTTCAAGATCCTTTAATCGTTCACCGGGAGTATACAGTGAAACATACCAGTTTTTACCCGCATCGACGGAAGCGTAAACGTAACCGTCGTAATTTTTTGTCCCGTAATTATACGTATGAATTACAGCATACATTATTTTCGGACGAAGCGGATTGATGATTTGCCTTCTCATTACCTTAAGAGAAGGAAACTTCCAGAAGTCGGGAATAATTTTCTTTTTTGCATCATACCACTTTCCTACAGGCTCATTAGTCCAGGTACGACCACTGTCATTACTTTGAAATATCCCACCCGACTGACAAGCTTCACTGCCGAGAGCAGGATTATTAGGATCAAGAATACAATCAGGGTCACCGGTAAGAACGAAATACGTGTTTTTATTTTTCGGATGAATGACAAAATCAGCAATGCCTGGAGTAAAGCTGCCAAGAGGAAATTCATCCCAGCTCAAGCCATCGTCAATAGATTTATAAAGACCGCCATACGGACTCCCCAAAAAAAGCATTTTCGTTTTCGCCGAATCACTAAAATAAATACGAAGACAACCCACACGCCCAATGCCATTTGCCATTTTCAGCATATAGTCGTTTGGATTGCTCATGGAAGGATTGTATACAGGTCCAACCGCCTGCCATTCCTGCGCATAAGATACAGACGAAAGGATAAACAGCTGCAAAGCAGTTATGAATATCCATTTGGTGTAAGATGAATTTATAAAAGAAACGTTCAATTTATTATGATTTTAGTGCGAAAGATACGTAAATCAAAAATATGTAAATTGGGAGGGGAGTGGGAGAGGGAGAGGGTAAATGGGGGTTAAGGAAAAAAGTGGTAGATTTAGCGGGTGGAATTAAGGGGGTTGAAGATGGAAAGGGAGAGATTGGAAGAGCGAGGGGGGCTGGCGGAAAATGTCGATATATGCAAAATACGTTTCGCCAACCAATATGTATGGGAGGATATGGACAAATTGTTGAGTATATAAATTGTTTTGTGTCATGCTTGCGCGGCATAATATCTCGAAAATTTTAATTGGCAATTACATGAAACATCGGATTACACCAAAAATCTGACTGGGAGCAAACAAAATTAATACTAATTAATATGTCACAAATAGGGGTAAATAAAGCAACGCCAACTGCAGACAAATATTATTGTTTAATATTTCATAATAACAATTATGAATTACAAGAAAAATCTGGACTTGGATTTGACGAAAAGGTAATATACTGGGTTAAAAAGATTGATACTGGGCAAAGGTGGGGTACGGCGATGACTGGTGGTAGAAATCAATTCGAAATTTATAAATATGTTATATTAAATTCTAATTTTGAAGAAACTAAGATAAAAATAGGTAATTGGACTATTGAAAGTATTTTTGATCCATCACCTGAAAAACACAGTTATCGTAGAACCCGATTTATAATATCTGACATGAATGGTATATCGGAAACCCATCAATTCTTTACTGAGTTTCAAAACACCCAACGTCAACAAACATTTAAATATGATGAGGATGCAATATTGTATGCAGTCAAATTCTTAAACGAATTTATTGATTGTGACTGGAAATTTGTCAAAATGTTTTACGAAAATCAAAAGCTAAAGGACGAAAACCAAGGCCTACGGAAAGAAGTACAAATTCTGCATGACGAAATAAAAAATTTGAAAAATAAATAAACTTTCAAATATAATGTAACACGAACGTAAAGCATCTGTATTGCCACAAAACTTTTTCTCTATTAAATTTTATCTTTGGTAAAAAGCGTTGCGGCAATACTCCGGAGGTCCGATTGTGCATAAACTCGTAATAATTTTTTCAACTCTTTTCATTGTACTAATTTCTGTTTTTCCATCTTTAGTAAAAGGTAGAAAAATGGGATTTCAAAAATGTATTGACTATGATCAGACCATGCTTTTCCCGGTAAACCTGGAGTATATGATTCTGAAGGAACATCCATTACGGAACATTAATTTGTTTATTCTGTTCCTACTTCATAAGGCAGGCCGGGAGGGAGAAGCAAAGTTGTTCTTCATCACTTCTATGGTTAGGTATTGAGCTTTTTTCGAATAGGAATCTTAAATTCTTTTTCCGCTATATCAACCATCGCAGAAAATGCAATTGCTTTCATTTCGGCATCCTTTAATTGTTTCTCCAATT
>JAYURB010000222.1:0-3740 GCA_043756425.1 Bacteroidota bacterium | reverse complement strand
TTAATCCACGGTAATACCATGTTTTTGCCATTAACTTACTCTGATCGTTAAGAATTGCTTCATCAATAGCTTCTTTAGCCTTGTCATATTGCTGATAAGGCTCCTTATAGAAATTATAAGCAGTTTGAACCTTTGCTTTCTGTGCTAAAACATAACTAATAGTAATACAGAAAGTTATTAATGTCAATGTGAATCTTTTCATATTAAGAGTTGTCATTTATTATGTTAAATCAGGTTGATTGTCTTCATTAATATCCGGGGGCAAAATATCTGTTTGAGAATCGGGATTAACTTCAGGGTTTTCAGAATTTCGTGCTTGTTTTTCGGCATCATCAATTTCAACTTTAGCTACCGATGCAATATCATCATCCTCATCAAGGCGAATTAACCGCACCCCTTGTGTTGCCCGACCCATTAAACGTAAACCATCTACATTCATTCTTATTGTGACACCTGATTTATTAATAATCATTAAATCGTCGTCGCTTTGAACAACTTTTATTGCAATTAGATTTCCGGTTTTGTCAGTTATATTGATCGTTTTCACGCCTTTGCCGCCACGGTTTGTAATTCTGTATTCTTCAACTTCTGAACGTTTACCATATCCTTTTTCTGAAACTACAAGTACTGTATCTTTTACTGGATCAATTACACAAACCATTCCAATTACAGCATCATCAGATCCATCCAACGTCACACCTCTAACACCGGTAGAATTTCTGCCCATTGGACGAACGGTTTCTTCTTTAAATCGAACAAGCTTACCTTTTTTTGTGGCCAGCATGATTTCATTGGTGCCATTTGTTAATCTGGCTTCCAATAAATGATCATCGTCTTCTATATTGATGGCATTTATACCGGATAACCGAGGTCTTGAATACGCTTCCAGAGCAGTCTTTTTAATTGTACCATTCTTAGTACACATAATAATAAAGTTATTCATTATGTAATCCTGATCCTCAAGATTTTTAACATTGATGAATGCTTTTACTTTATCATCCGGTGATAAACTGATGAGGTTTTGAATTGCTCTTCCCTTCGAAGTTTTATTTCCTTCAGGAATATTATAAACCTTCAGCCAGTAACATTTACCTTGTTCAGTAAAGAACAACATATAGTTATGGGTTGAAGCAATATAAATATGCTCAACAAAATCTTCTTCTCTTGTTGAACTTCCTTTAGCTCCTCTGCCACCACGACCTTGTATTCTGTATTCTGTGAGAGCAGTTCGTTTGATATAGCCTAAATGAGAAATAGTGATTACAACGTCCTCATCGGCAATAATGTCTTCCATGGATATATCATCTCCCGCAAAAACGATTTCTGTTCTTCTTTCATCACCGTATTTGCTTTTAATTTCAGCCAACTCGTCAGTAATAATTTCCATACGAAGCTCTTCGCTTGCAAGTACGCTGCGATAATAATCTATGAGCTTCATTAGCTCATTGTATTCATCTCTGATTTTATCTCTTTCAAGTCCGGTCAGACGTTGCAGTCTCATTTCGAGAATGGCTTTCGCCTGGATTTCTGAAAGCTTGAATTGAGTAACTAAACCGTCTTGGGCAATCTGTGGTGTTTGAGATGCACGAATAAGTTTAATTACTTCATCTAGATGATCCAGTGCAATCAAAAGTCCTTCAAGAATGTGAGCTCTTTTTTCTGCTTCGGCTAATTCGAATTTTGTCCTTCTTACAACTACTTCATGTCTGTGATTAACGAAGTGTACAATCTGGTCTTTTAAATTTAGCGTCATCGGTCGTCCGTTGACTAAGGCCACATTGTTTATACTAAAAGCAGTTTGAAGCGCAGTATACTTATAAAGATTATTCAAAACCACATTAGAAATAGCATCTCTTCTCAATTCATAAACAATACGAATTCCATCGCGATCACTTTCATCCCTAATATCAGAAATACCTTCAATTTTCTTTTCATTTATCAGGTCAGCGGTACGCTTTATCATTTCTGCTTTATTAACCTGGTACGGAACTTCAGAAACGATAATTCTTTCTTTTCCGGAAGCAACAGTTTCAATTGTCGCTCGTCCTCTCATAACAATACGGCCGCGTCCTGTCAAACTGGCTTCTTTTACTCCGGTATAACCATATATAATTCCTGAAGTTGGAAAATCGGGAGCTTTAATAAAATGCATTAGCTCTTCAATCGTAATATCCTTGTTTTTAATATATGCTATAGTTCCATCTATAACTTCACTTAGGTTATGGGGAGCCATATTTGTGGCCATTCCTACTGCTATTCCTGAGGCACCATTGATAAGCAAATTCGGAACTTTAGATGGTAATACGGTTGGTTCCTTTAAACTATCATCAAAATTTAGTGCGAAATTAACAGTGTCTTTGTCTATATCTGCTAACATTTCTTCTGCAATTTTTCGAAGTCGGGCTTCTGTATACCTCATGGCTGCAGGGCTATCGCCATCCATTGAACCGAAATTTCCCTGTCCATCAATTAAAGGATAACGAAGACTCCAATCCTGGGCCATTCTGACCATGGCATCGTAGACAGAGCCATCACCATGCGGATGGTACTTTCCAAGTACTTCCCCTACAATTCTGGCAGACTTTTTATAAGGTCGGTTACTAAAAAGTCCAAGATCAAGCATGCCATAAAGCACCCTTCTGTGAACAGGTTTTAGTCCATCCCTGACATCGGGCAATGCTCGTGAAACAATAACTGACATCGAATAATCGATGTAAGCCGTTTTCATTTCTTCTTCAATGTTAATTGGAATGATTTTCTCTCCGTCTACCATTTATCTAAATATTCTTTAATTTGAGGTTAAAACACTAATTTCAGCAAGAATTCTTCAAAGTTAGTATATTACAATTACTTGATAAATACTTGCTTTTGAAGCTTTATCTTTGATTCAGTCAAGGTTTCAGATACTTGCATAATTAGGCCCCAATTTACATAAATAAACTGAAAGATTTGAAATACCGGCAAACAGATTTATGTTGAAAAGTATATCTGTCCTAATGACAGTATATTGTCATTTGCACATTAATTGCACTGGCGGATTAAACTAATAAGTATTTTTGTTGATATCTTACAATAAGAACATAAAACCTAAATACCAACTCAATCGTTATATATATAAAAACTAATAATTATGGAAGCTAAATTCTCTCCCCGCGTAAAGGATGTAATCTCCTTCAGTCGTGAAGAAGCTTTACGTCTGGGTCACGAATATATCGGTACGGAACACCTTCTTCTCGGCCTCATTCGGGAAGGAGAAGGAATGGCGATAAAGATTTTAAAATCTCTCGGCATTAATCTCGGCGAATTAAGAAAGTCTGTGGAAAATTCTATTCGGGGTAGCTCTACTACTCCAAGCAATATGAATAATATTCCTCTGACCAAACAAGCAGAAAAGGCTTTGAAGATAACTTATCTTGAAGCTAAAATTTTTAAAACAGATCTCATTGGCACCGAACATTTATTGTTATCAATTTTAAAGGACGAAGACAATATTGCCACTCAGATTTTAAATCAATACGGAATAAATTATGATATTGTCAAAGAAGAACTTGACGTTATCAAATCTAATTTCAAATCCGATGCTTCTCAAAATCCGGCTGACGATGATCCGTATGCTAAGGATGATGAAGGCAGCAGCGGCGTTTCAGGAAAGAAAGGGTCGGATTCAAAATCTAAAACACCTGTATTAGACAATTTTGGCCGCGACCTTACAAAAGCTGCCGAAGACGGGCGCCTGGACC
>JAYURB010000221.1:0-3747 GCA_043756425.1 Bacteroidota bacterium | reverse complement strand
CCAGCTATTTCCTCCATTGCCGGTAAATACAAATTGATTACCAAATACACCAAATCCCACATTAATATTGATAAATTGCAAATTTGATATCTCGGAAGTAATAGAAGATGTTATTACCGGGAGTTGTTGTTGTGTCCAGGAAATTCCACCATCTGTTGTATGTAAAATGCGAGCTGAATCACAACTGATCCATCCATTTAGTGAATCAGTAAAAAATATAGCAGAGGATTTTATAGGTAAATTTGTAATTGTCCAATTTAAACCACCATCACCTGTCTTTAGAAATTTATATTCATTAATTCCCTTAAAATTTAGACTATCAGGAAAAGTACAGTCTAATAATATGACTTCCGGGTTATTGGCATACTCATTCCAAAATTGAGCATTTACTTGAAAGTGGATTAATAAAAAAGTTATAATAATGAAATTTCGAAAGTTCATAGGATAAAAATTTATAATATTAAAACGATAAAGTTAACTCTTTATTTTTAACAATAGTCATTGACCAGCTTATTCCTTCATTTCGCAGACTAAATAATATTCTAATATACAAGAATTTCAATTCACCAAACAATAAAGCATTTTAGCCTAATTACTACAAATGCAAAACAATATTCGTGCATTCGTGGCAATACAAAAATCATACTTCGAGCCTCCGCTTTGTATAAAACCGGAAAACACCAACAGCTGCAAAAAAAATTCCAAGAATGCAGTACCTAAAAAACCTGCCTCCGCAGCAGGCTTTTAGGTACTATTCCGGAAATTTGTATTCAGAAACAAATTACTGTCTTTATCCGATGGCTTCCCGTATGCCTTTAACTTCTTTTTCGAGGTGCATAATTTTGGAAAGCAGGTCATCTTTGGAAAATGTATTATCGGGAATTTCGCTGCTCAGGTAATTGCAAAACTTCCATACTTCGCGGATGTCCCCGAGATGCAATTCATAAGGCTCATAAATTGAGTTAAGTGATTTCAGCAAAAGATTCTTTTTCTTTTTCAGCTGGTTGTATGCAATCTTAAAAACAAGACCTTCTTCCTGGGTGAGAACAATGTATGCTTCACCGTCTTTAACATCATACCAGTTTTCAAGATATTCAGCTATGATCCATGATTTATCAGGAATTGGCAGCATGGAATCACCGCTGATCTGAAACATACGGTATTTGCGGTCACTCAAAAGCAGCGGAAGCTGAAAGGTCGGAAGCTTTTTGATAAATTCAGGATCAGCGAAACCGTTTTTATAACCGGCCTTTGCTTTAAGGGGAACGACTTCAATGTTCTCCCTGTTCTGAGAATCGACGGTAGTGGCAATAACACGCAAGCGTGAACCTGTTACATATACATCATTGCCTCTCTCCAGTTCAGACATCTGGAAATCCGACAACTTTGAAAGATCAACCTTTACCATGGTATCAATAGACAGTCTGAAGTACTTTGAAAAAACCATTAGTGCATCGAGGGTGGGATTCTTAATGCTGCCATTTTCATAACTGTTAAGTGTTGAACGGCTCATGCCAAGCTCGCCTGCGACCAGATCCTGGGTGCGTTTACGGCGGTTGCGCAATAATTTAATGTTGCTGCTGAAATACATAGTTTGCCTCCTTTGATTACATTGCAATCTTTTTAATAGATTGCTTAGACGCCAAATGTAAGAAGAAAATTCAATCACTAAAACACTCTTGATAAAAAAAATATTTTGCCCTTTATTTGCAAAAAAATATCAACTTTGCAGTTCAATTATATCTATGAAAGTAGTCGAACATCTCCGTAATTCAAATGGCAAAACATTATTTTCAGTTGAGATTCTGCCTCCGCTGAAAGGAAAAAGCATTCAAAGCATTTACGACATCCTGGATCCTATTATGGAATTCAAGCCCTCCTTTGTAGATGTTACGTACCACAGGGAAGAATATGTCTACAAAAAAAGAGACAATGGTTTGCTGGAAAAATTTTCAATTCGAAAGCGCCCCGGAACCGTCAGCATTTGTGCTGCAATAGTAAACCATTACAATGTTGATCCTGTACCTCACATGATATGCGGCGGCTTTTCAAAAGAAGAAACAGAAAATGCCCTTATAGAGCTTAGTTATCTTGGAATTGATAATTTACTTTTATTACGCGGTGATGCTATTAAGTCAGAGTCTGTCTTCGAACCGCACCCAAAAGGCCATAAATTCGCTTTGGATCTTGTTGTACAAGTAACGAATATGAATAAAGGCTTGTACCTCGACGAAGAATTGCAGGAAGTAGCTGCTTCTGATTTCTGCATCGGCGTGGCGGGTTATCCCGAAAAACATTTCGAAGCTCCTAATATGAAAACGGATCTGAAATTCCTGAAAGCAAAAATTGATGCAGGCGGAGAATATATTGTGACACAAATGTTTTTCGACAATAAAAAATATTTCGAATTTGCAGATAAATGCAAAGAAGCAGGCATAACTGTTCCCATCATTCCCGGCTTGAAACCTGTCGTAACACGCAAACAATGCACTACCCTGCCAAAAGTTTTTCATGTCGACATTCCTGAAGAACTCGCTGATGCCATTGACAAATGCCCAACCGATAAAGAAGTAAAAGAAGTTGGTATAGAATGGTGCATTCAACAGTCCCTTGAATTAAAAAAAGCCGGTGTACCATGTTTACATTACTATACCATGGGGAATGCTGATTTGACATGTAGAATCGCAAGAAAAGTGTATTAAGTAATCCGCTAACCAGCGGATCATTTATTTCGAACCGTCCCGTTAGGGACAAAACCCCGGTAAACATGTTCACAGGAATTATTGAAAGTACGGGCAAAGTAATTGGCATTTCGAAAGAAGGCAGTAACATTCGTTTTAGTATTGAATGTCCGTTTACGCAAGAGTTGAAAGTGGATCAAAGTGTAGCGCATAATGGTGTGTGTCTTACAGTCACTGCCATCAAAGGAAAAATATATGAAGTAGTCGCTATTGCAGAAACATTATTGCGTTCAAATTTTTCCGCATTGAAAGTAGGTGACACTGTCAATTTAGAACGATCATTAAAATTAAACGATCGCCTTGACGGACACATTGTTCAAGGACATGTTGATCAGATAGCAAGTGTTGAAAAAATTGATACACTTGAAGGAAGCTGGCGTTTATACTTCAGCTATGAGCCAGGCCAATATACTACTGTAGAAAAAGGATCTGTTTGTGTAAATGGTGTAAGCCTGACGGTTGTTGATTCAGGCAAAAATAGTTTTTCAGTTGCTATCATTCCTTATACGTGGGAGCATACTAATTTTAAATTCTTAAAAGCCGGTGATGTTGTGAATGTGGAATTTGATATTGTGGGGAAGTATGTGCTTAAGCAATTGGTTAAATAGTTAGTTCCCTTCAATGCTTGGCAATTTCTTCCCCACAAGTTAAATTCTCCGTTTATTAATTTCAAATATTATGTGTTGTCTTTATAAAATAAATGATTTATTTATTTCTGACAAACCATTTGTTTTGTATCAATAGTTTTTCCATCTGCAATTAAGCTATAAGAATAAATACCACTGCTCAGTTTTTCTGCATAAACATGCAAGCTTCCTTCACCACGTTCTGAAATGGTTACAGTTTTCAAAACCTGACCTGAGTTATCATAAATCATAATGATTGCTTTTGAAACTTCCTTTGGAACTGTGTAATTAATAAAAGTTTCTTCGCTAAACGGGTTAGGAGTATTTTGATTCAAAATTATTGTAGTCACATCCGTTAATGTAACATCAATTACTGATCC
>JAYURB010000220.1:0-3758 GCA_043756425.1 Bacteroidota bacterium | reverse complement strand
ACAGGTAGTCCGGCAACATCGAATAGCATTACAATGACAGTTAATCCAAATGCTGCAGCAAGTGTTAGTATTTCTGCTAATCCTTCCGGCGCTGTTTGCTCAGGTACGAATGTTATTTTCACTGCTGTTCCGGTAAACCCGGGAACTACTCCTGTTTACCAATGGAAAAAAAATGGTTTAAATGTTGGTATAAACAGCACAACCTATTCTGATAATTCTCCTGTTCCTGATTACCAGATATCTTGTGTAATGACTAGTAATGCAACATGCGTCACAGGTAGTCCTTCAACATCAAATAACATTTCAAAGATTGTTAATCCCGCTCCGACAATAGCTAATTTCTCGCCATCCTCAGGCACAGCAGGGAATACTGTAATCATTAATGGTGTAGGTTTTTTAAATACATCAACAGTGCAATTTAATGGAGTGAATTCCTCTGTAATTGTAAATAGTACAACACAAATTTCAGCAACAGTTCCTTCGGGTGGCTCAACAGGAAGCATAACTGTATCAACATCCTGCGGAACTGCAACTTCCACTGTACCGTTTAATTTTATAGCTCCACCAACAGTAACACTATCATTAAAATTATTTATTGAAGGTTTCTACAGTAGCGGTGGCTTAATGCGTAACAATGCAAACGGAGGATGTTTGTTTATTAATTCAATTTCTTCCAATACTTCAGATGTTGATACTGTTTTTATTAGTGCCATGAATCCAACCACATATGCTGAAATAAACAGACAATACGGAATATTAAAAATTAATGGAAATGTTAGTGTAACATTTAATGCTTCTGTAATTACAGGGAACTCCTATTACATTCGCGTGCAACACCGCAGTGCCCTGGAAACATGGAGCGCCACTCCGATTGTAATGACAACTGCGGCAACTTATGATTTCACAACCGCTCAAAATAAGGCATATGGAAATAATCAGTCGATGACTTCAGATCTTTCAGGTTGGGCATTTTACAGTGGTGATATTTCTCATTTCCTTACAGGATTGGGACACAAAGATGGCATAATTGAAGCACAGGATTATGGAGACATGGAAAATGCAGTATACTATACTCTAAACGGGTACATTGTAGAAGATATTACCGGCGATGGACTTGTTGAATCAGCAGATTATGCCTTAATGGAAAACAATGTTTACACTACTATTCAGGCATTACATCCTTAAAATATTTTTTTGAGACTGTAAATAATTCCAAAGCTAAGAAAGCCCATCAAATTAATATTAAGATTGAATCAATCTACAACAAGCTTTTTATTTATCACCCCTTCAGAAGTCACCAAACGAATTATATAAAATCCTTTAGGAAGTCCGCCTATATCTACTAGTGCAGAAGATGGTAATGATATGCCCGGGTTCATACGTTTTACAACGGCACCATTTATTGTAATAATATCAATACCGGTAACCGGCACACCTGACTTAACCGTTACAAATTTATTTTTATCCACCGGGTTAGGAAATATTTCAATTTCTTCTCTTAAAGAATGCAAATGATTAAAACCTGTTTGTATAAAAGGCCGACTCCAGATACTGTTGTAAGAAACACCGACATAAACAGTAGTACCATCGAAAGCAAAATCGCCGATAAACTTTCCGGTCAGTCCATCAGAAAAGGGCAACCACGTTGCACCCATATCGGATGAAATAAAAACACCGGCAAAATTAACACCTGCAAATAAATAACCGGAAAAATATTCGAGTGCTGTTATTTGTTGATTAGGAAGTCCGGGGCCTGCAGAAACCCATGTTGCTCCATGATCGCTGGTTAAGGATATTCCACCGCCACTTGTTCCCACATAAACATTTGTTCCATCTGTCGTCAAGCACCTTATATCTAGATTGGCAAGACCATTATTCGCAGCTGTCCATGTACTTCCGTCATCTGCCGAAACGAACATACCGTTTGCGAATGTTCCGGCGTAAATATGGGTTCCTTCAGAAGCTAAACAGGAAATCATAAGGCTGCTTAGTCCATTACTTGCAGTTGCCCATGAAGTTCCACTGTCGCTGCTAACAAATACACCGGCGCCCAATGTTCCGGCGAAAAGATTATTAGCTCTTGATGTAAAAGTATATACATTGGAATTTGTTATACCGACTCCTGAAGGTATCCAATTTTGTCCATTATCAATTGACCTAAAAACATTCGAAGAATTCGTACCTGAAAACAACATTGGGCCAAAAGCAAATAAACCCTGCTGGTCATACAAGGGAAAACCATTGTTGGAAGCTTGCCAGCTGCTTCCTGAATTAACTGACGTAAACATTCCGGTTTTAGAAGTTGCAACTAATACATTTCCATTTTGAAGCAGACTAGTAGTATAGGAAGATTTCATTCCTTCAGAAGATTGCATCCAGGTTGCTCCATTATTCAATGAACTAAAAACTCCTCCATAATCAACACCCACAAAAAGTTCAATACCAATGGAAAATAGACAGCGAGCTCTTAGATCAAACATTCCTGTACTTATCTGTGACCAACTCGTACCCAAATTATTTGTTGTATAAACACCACGTCCATAAATTGCTGTAAAAACATCTGAACCGCGAACGATTATATCGTTGAAATAATAACCTGAAGGAAGTCCGCTTCCTGTAAGACTCCATGAGGAACCGTTGTTACTTGTCTGAAATATTCCATTTGCATCGACACCCGCAAAAACAGTAGAACCTGAAGCAGCAAGAGATCGAACAACAGTTCCTGTAATGCCTGCATTGGCAGATGACCAGCTTGCTCCATTATTGTTAGAATAGAATACACCGTTGTCAGTACCGGCAAAAAAATCACTTCCATTCGATAAAAGACAATAAACAATGCCTGCATTCAATCCATTGCTTGATGCAGTCCATGTAGCGCCACTATCCGTAGAAGAAAATACGCCACCTCCTGAAGTTCCGGCAAAAAGAGTATTACCAATAAACAATAAATCATTCACCTCATACCCGCCTCCCATTCCATTATTGGAAAATGTCCATGTCGCCCCGCTATCAGTAGAGTATGCAAAACCATTTCCACTACCGGTGTAAATTCTATTTCCATCGGCAATAAGCGTATTAAAAATAAATATTAAATCATCATACGCTTGTTGCTGCCAGGTGGCGCCTGAATCGGGCGACCGATACAATCCACCACCAACAGTGCCGGCATAAAGGTATGCTCCATCGGAAGCCATGGAATATATGCCGCCTCCAAAAGGTCCACCGGTTTGTTGCCATTGACCATGAACAGAAAATGGAAAGCTAAAGAAAATGATAAATGAGAATAGGTAAAGGGATATTGTTGTTTTCATAATATAGATTTTAAGAATTCATTAAGGCAGTCTAAATGTAAAATATTCTCTTTAAAATTAACTGACTTATAGGAAAACTTTTACAAACATGTAATTTTGAAAAATTAAATGGCTGGATATTTTATCATTAAAATTTGCCTGATAAACCTATAATTCGTATTTTTACGAACAATATCTAACTTTAATAATGGCATCCCTCAACGAAAAGTACACCAACACACAGGAACTGATTGCCAAATTTGGCAATGCACTTGGCAATCCGGTCAGAGTATCAATTTTACAGTTATTATCCAAACAAAGCTGCTGTTATCATGGCGATATGGCCGAAGAAATTCCCGTTGCTAATAGTACATTATCACAGCATTTAAAGGTATTAAAGGAGGCAGGGTTGATTCAAGGTGAAACTATGCCGCCTAAAATAAAATATTGCATAAACCGGGAAAACTG
>JAYURB010000219.1:0-3762 GCA_043756425.1 Bacteroidota bacterium | reverse complement strand
ACTGTCCAGTTACCGGATGTATATTTATAAATACTTCCTTTGTAATTATTGTAGTATTCAGAACCATTGGTATCGAAAGGATCACCATTTTGACCTACATCTTTGTAACCAATATCGCCATCACCGTCGGTAAAATCAAGAATGACGGATAAAGATTGATCTAGTCCCTGCGCATTTTGAGTAGTATATAAGTTGTTATAGCTAATAGCCGGAATAATTGGGTATTCATCAGGCTTCTTGCAGGATGCCAGGGTCAATATTAGGAAGAATACGATTAAATATTTCATGAATTAATTTGAAAGCATAAATTTACAAAAAATATTTTTAGAAAAAGAAATCATGGCTCTTATCTTACCAATAAATGACATTAAACCTCAAATACCTGAATCCTGTTTTCTGGCTGAGAATTCGACTATTATCGGTGATGTTGTCTTTGGTGAAAAATGTAGCGTCTGGTTTAATGCCGTTGTTCGCGGCGATGTGAACAGTATTCGAATAGGAAACAAAGTAAACATTCAGGATGGAGCCATCATTCATTGCACCTATCAGAAAGCCAAAACGGTAATCGGAAACAATTGCAGTATAGGACATAATGCCATCATTCACGGTTGCAGACTGCACGACAATGTCCTGGTCGGAATGGGAGCCATCATTATGGATCATGCTATAATTGAATCCTTCAGCATCATCGGAGCCGGTTCTCTTGTTTTAGAAAATACCATAGTAGAAAGCGGCTTTATTTACGCAGGCTCCCCAGCCAAAAAAATCAAAGCCATTTCAACGGAACAAAGAAAACTTTTAGAAGAATTGGCGGATAGGTATGTGATGTATGGGGGGTGGTATTAGACTAATTTCTTAATTGTCTCATTAACTAATTTAGCTAATTAACTAATTGGTTGTATTAATAGTTAATTGCTTGATTAACGAACTAACCTATTAACGAATTAGCTATGCTTCGAGGAAGAAGGTTTTGGGATATTTTTCTTCATAGATCCTATTCGTTATTATTAATGTTCTTGGGTGGCGCTTAGGAATTGCACTTCGGATACGATTAAAAGTCATCCTTCGGCTCTCTCTGGAACCATCCTTCGGCTCTGGAACCATCCTTCGGCTGTGCTCTGGAACATTCCTATAGCTAAGCTCAGGAACCATCCTTCGGCTAAGCTCAGGAACCATCCTTCGGCTATGCTCAGGAACCATCCTTCGACTATGCTCAGGAACCATCCTTCGGCTATGCTCTGAAACCAATCTTCGGCTGCACTCTAGAACTGCCCTTCGGCTGTGCTCTGAAACCAATCTTCGGCTGCACTCTAGAACTGCCCTTCGGCTATGCTCTGAAACCAATCTTCGGCTGCGCTCTAGAACTGCCCTTCGGCTGCCTCAGCCGAGCTTCTATAAAGCAAATATCATTTTCACTCATATATTGGTTTTATATAAAATATTATGACTCTAGCTTTGCAAAATGAAGGGATACATGTATATTTTAGAATGTGCTGATCAAACATTTTATGTTGGAAGCACTAATGATTTAATAAAAAGATTTAATCAACATCAAAAAGGTGAAGGGGCGAACTATACTATGAAACGTTTACCTGTTAAGCTTATTTATTATGAGGAATTTGAAAGCGTTGGTGAAGCATTTCGAAGAGAAAAACAAATACAAGGATGGAGTAGACAAAAAAAGATGGCGCTCATAAAAAAAAATATCAAGGAACTAAAACTATTAGCTCAATGTCAAAATAATTCACATCACAAGAATTTCAATTCTAATACCTCAGAACAAAGTAACTCCTCTAATGATGTATACAATTAAATTAGCACACGGCTGAGCCGAAGCCAAAATTAAAATTGATCCCCGGTCCCTGAGCCGAAGGGCAGTTCTAGAGCACTGCCAAAGGGTGGTTCCAGAGCCGAAGAATGGTTCCAGAGTATAGCCGAAGGACGGTTCCAGAGCACTGCCGAAGGACGGTTCCAAAGCACAGCCAAAGAGAATTAACAATAATGATTAGAACGTTTAAACTAGAATTAGCTAATTAACTTCCTATTTCCAAAAATTCACTTTCTCCAAATGAATTTTATTTCTGAAGAAAAAACGGGTACTATCTTCGAAGGATTTGGTGAAATCGGAAACGTAGAAATGGTGTTTGGGGGATCTCTTTTTACTTAGGAGATTTTCTTTTTGCAAAACATTTTTAACATGGTTTGCGACTACACCGGCTGTATCGACAATATCGACTTTATCTTTATAATAATCTTCGACTTCTGGACGAATTAATGGGTAGTGCGTACAGGCGAGTATGAGCGAATCTATTTTTGCGAGTTTGCGGCTGGCAAGGTAAGATCCTATGATGCTGCGGCTGATTTTATTGTCGAAAAAACCTTCTTCTATCATAGGAGCAAGAAGCGGTGTTGCAAGAGATGAAACGTCTATCTTTTTATTCTTTGCTTTAAGTTTCTTTGCATAGATGTCGCTTTTGATGGTGCCTTTGGTGCCGATTACACCTATTCGTTTAAGATTTT
Source organism: Bacteroidota bacterium (assembly GCA_043756425.1). GTDB lineage: Bacteria > Bacteroidota > Bacteroidia > AKYH767-A > 2013-40CM-41-45 > JADKIH01. Next base: position 1,242 of record JAYURB010000219.1, on the reverse strand, counting down.
TTTTTGCTGTTACATATTCTACCACCGGGTCGATAACGTTGATAACAGGAACCTTCCCTCCTACAAAATCCTTAACTGTTTCATAGGCAAGAGATGAAGCAGTATTGCAGGCAATGACTATCACCTTACATTTTCTTTCCATTAAAAACTGACAAATACGAATGGCATAATACTTAATCGAATCGGGTGATTTATCGCCATACGGTAGATGGGCTGTATCGCCAAAATAGATAAGCTCTTCGTTGGGAAGTACTTTTTGAATGGCATTTGCAACGGTTAGTCCGCCTATGCCTGAGTCGAAAATGCCTATGGGGTTTGAGGGAATATCCTGTTTCTTTTTTGTTGTCATTGTGGGGGTGAAAATATAAAAACTTTAGTCAGTTTTGTGATTGAAAAAATGATTTTCTATTTTAGATTTTTGCTTCTCAATGCGTGCTCTAAAGGCCCGTGTTTATTAAGACCTTTTGGATCATGAATTACTGTCGGATTTAAACACAAAGTTAGCAAAGGTCAAACACTAAGAGCGCAAAGAATAATTTCTTATTATACATTATGTTTTTTGCTCTCGCCTTTGTGAACTCTGCGATAAACCTTTGTGGTCTTTGCGGTTAAATCCGACATTAAAATTTTACAACAACTTCAAAAAGGAGTCACCAAGTTGTAAAAAGCTATTTCGATTGTAATATTTGATTTAGTGCTTTCCCAAAAATAAACGAAAATAGTTTCAAAACACCTCATTCAAAAAAATGTAAGCCATTGCTTTACAAATCATTCTCGTATCAAAAACTCACAAAAAAACACTACCTTCGCAATCCTGTGTAAATCTATCCCCTTTACCAGCCATTTTAGTGAAAAATATTCGAAATTTCTGCATAATCGCCCATATTGACCATGGAAAAAGTACCCTGGCTGACCGTTTACTTGAGTTTACCAAAACAATAAGCAAAAGAGACCAGCAAGCCCAGGTTTTAGATGACATGGATCTGGAAAGAGAAAGGGGAATTACAATAAAGAGTCATGCCATTCAAATGCAGTATAACTGGAAAGGCGAACAATACACTCTTAATCTGATTGACACTCCCGGACACGTTGATTTTTCGTACGAAGTTTCGCGCAGCATTGCAGCTTGTGAAGGCGCATTGTTAATTGTAGATGCCGCCCAGGGAATTCAGGCGCAAACCATTTCAAATTTATATCTTGCTTTAGAACACGATTTGCATATCATTCCCGTTCTCAACAAAA
>JAYURB010000218.1:0-3792 GCA_043756425.1 Bacteroidota bacterium | reverse complement strand
TGATTAACTCATCATACTCTTCTTTAAATAAAAAAGATGGTTAAGTAAGATTAATATTTCAAAAAATAATTACATATATTAACTATTTTTAATACTTGGTAAAATTCACAAAGACCTACCGTTAAGAGTATATTTTATGGATGAGTTTTTAAGTACTTTTAAAAAAGAGCAAGCTTTAATGGTCGGATTTTAAACGCGACGGTTCGCAAAGTTTCGCAACGGGGGAAGTACTAAAGAAGAGTACAATTTGTTTTACTGAATAGTTTTCAAATAAAAAAATTCAACGATGACAGCAATCATGGCCGACCATGGTTATACCGCGATAAATCAATAGAATGCCAACTGCCATTGCCATATACGGAGATACTTTACCAATGAACTTATTAAAACGAAGGCCGAAAATATTACCGGCCAATGAAAAGCTAAGCATCATGGGTAATGTTCCCAATCCAAAAAGCGCCATATATCCTGAGCTTTGTAGATAATCTCCTGTTGATATTGCAGCCGCAAGAGCCAGATAAACAAACCCGCAGGGGAGAAGTCCATTTACGAGTCCAATAGAGAATAAAGTCAAAACAGATTTCTTGCCAAATAAATTTCGAAACATCGATTTGATTTTGGCGGTATACTTTGAAAGGAGTGAATGAGAATAAATAAATCGCGGATTGATAAAAGAGACAACAGCAATAGTCAGGATAAGTCCTCCTGAAAAGACGGATAATGTTTTTTGAAAACCGGACATAGCAATTCTATGTCCGATTAAACCGACAATTAAACCAAGCGTAGCATACGTGAAAATTCTTCCTGCATTATACGTAAGCAGGTGAAGAATCATTCCCGTCTTCGTATCACGAGATACAGGTAAAGCCAAAGCAATGGGCCCGCACATACCGGCACAATGAAAGCTGCCAAGAAATCCTAGAAGTAATGCTGAATAATATATTAACATTGGTTTTTCATTGATTAGAAACCAGAATTTTTTCTTCTTTATAATATGAAACTGAATCAGAATCCCAGTTCACTTTTACTTTCCACAAACCATTGGCCATTTCAGTGGTTTTGATGGACTGTATGTTTTCGTTTCCCGGTTTTACGGCAAGAGAATAATCAAGTGAAGCATTGTCGGGTTTATATAAAGTGACAGTTCCGGAAAGTAGCGAGTTGTCTTTCATTATGGGATATCGTACATTAATAAGTCCATTGACTGCATCATAATTGATTTTTACATCATCACTTAATTGCAGCGATTTTCTTTCTTTTTCAATCTGACCTTCATATTTTAATTCCTGATCATAGTAATTCTTACTTACCAGATCAACTCTTTGCTGTCCTGTTTTATATACTAATAAGAGTATTCCAGCCATGAACAAAGCCATAACCAATATAATTCCATGTCCGAAATGAAGTTTCATTTTACTTTTGTTTTTTTTTAGAAATCCCTGCATTTTTTCCAATATGTTTTTTTTCATGTTGCTTAATTATATACAGGTCCCATAAAATTAGTTTTTACTTCTTCAATTACTTTATCATTGGAAATTATTTCAATGATCAAAGGGGTTTTCACGTTTTTAATCTTATCCCCCGAAAGAATGACAAAAAACTCTGCTTCCGATAAGGATTGTTTATCAAGAAAGGTTAATCCATTTCCTATGTATTTAATTTCTCCATCGGGTGATTTAAGGTGAAGCTGAACGGGAAATTGTTTGAAGGTTTTATTTACAACCTGAATATTATAGAGATTGCCAATTTTATTGTTATCAAATTTTTGGTAAAGCATGCCCGGTGTCCGGAGTATTGTTGACTCAACTTCGCTTCTGAATGCCAGGAGTGTTGTAACGGTTGTAAGTAAAATAAATAAAACAACAGAATAACCAATAATGCGTGAAGTGAAACGAAATTTTGTTTTTCTTTCTATCATGTTTTCACTGGTAATGCGAACAAGTCCTTTTTTAAAACCTACATGATCCATAATTTCGTCACAGGCGTCCATACAAGCTGTGCAATTCACGCACTCCATTTGGGTACCGTTTCGAATGTCGATTCCGGTTGGACAAACATTCAGACATTGGTGGCAATCGATGCAGTCACCAATTGTTCTGTTTTCATTTTTATGAATTTTCCCTTTAGGATCACCCCTTTTATGGTCGTAAGCAACAACTAGAGAGTCTCTATCGAGTAATACACCCTGAAGCCTTCCATAGGGACATACTACAATGCAAGCTTGTTCCCTGAAACGTGTGTAAACTAAAAAGAAAACGAAAGTGAAAACTATAATTGCAATAAAACCACCCGGATGATCAAACGGTCCTTCTGTTGCCAGATGTTTTAACTGGTCTAAACTGATAATATACGCCAAAAAAGTATTTGCTATTAAAAACGACAGCAGGAAGAAAATAAAATATTTCAATGCCCGCTTCATTGTTTTTTCGGAATTCCATTCTGCTGCCGCCAGCTGTTTCTGTTGAGTATAGTCGCCTTCAATCCAGTATTCAATCTTTCTAAAAACCATTTCCATGAAAATCGTCTGAGGACAAGCCCATCCGCACCAAACTCTTCCAAATATGACGGTAAACAATATGATGAACATGATAAAGGTAAGCATGGCAAGAACAAACAGAAAAAAATCTTGCGGCCAAAACGGTATGCCAAACAATATGAATTTTCTCTCAATAAAGTTAAGAAGGAAAAAGGGGAATCCGTCTTTTTTAATAAATGGTAGCCCAAATAAAATTATCAAAAAGAAAAAACTGACATAGGTCCTTGCCTGGTAAAATCTCCCTTTCGGTTTTTTGGGAAATATCCAGGCACGCTTACCATCCTTTCCTATGGTTGAGATGCTATCGCGAAATGAATCAGGCTCATTATTCTCTTTATCAGTGTACATTATTGTTTCTTGGTTGTTCCCATAGAAGTGTCTATTGATGCAGTAGTGGCTGAGTCTGTTTTTGATTCTTCAATCCATTTGTCGCCTTGAGGTTCTTTAGCACCTTGAGGTAAAGTTCACTGCAGCGTAAGAATGAAACTGGCCACTATTTGAATTTGTTTAGGAGAGAGCTGCGATTTCCAGGAGATCATTCCTTTAGCGGGAACTCCTTCCGTAATGGTGTGAAATATATTATGAATACCGCCACCATTGAGCCAGAATTGATCCGTCAGGTTTGGTCCGACATTTCCCTGACCTTCATTGCCGTGGCAGGTTACACATAGTTTTACGAAAGTTTCTTTACCTGCAGCAATATCTTCTTTGCTATTTAGCGCAACCACATTCTCAAACGTAACGTTGTCGGCTGAATTCTTCATGCGAGTTTCTTTTTCTATTTTAGCTTTTAGCATTTCGTCGTCATATTCCTGAATACTAAGCATACCCGTTCCTGCTACGTGATAACTTAGAAGATATACCACAGCAAAAGCAATCGTAAAATAAAATCCCCATATCCACCACGGCGGTAATTGGTTATCAAGTTCACGAATGCCATCGTAATTATGATCGAGCATAATGTCTTTTTCCTGTTCAATAGGAACAGATTTTGTCATGCCTTTCATTACTTTATGCCATACTGTTTCTTTATAAACTTTATCGGTAACAGGGGTTGTTTCTTCTACAGATGATTTATTTTTTCCGATTAGAGCTTTAACACTCTGGTAAAGTGAAAAAATAGTTGTTCCTGTAAGGATTAACATAAAAAATCCAAGCCATACCAGAGGATCTTCCAGATAATGAGGAAATTTTGTGCCGAATGAAGTGCCTGACTGTGCTGCGTTTGTTGCCATGGAGCTTTGAGCATATGTCAA
>JAYURB010000217.1:0-3797 GCA_043756425.1 Bacteroidota bacterium | reverse complement strand
GATCTTTTATCAGAACTTCTCTTGCTTTGCTGCCTTCAAAAGGACCGATAATTCTGGCTGCTTCCAGTTGATCAATAATTCGACCGGCACGGTTATAGCCCAATTTCAACCTTCTTTGCAATAAAGAAGCGGATCCCTGTTGGTGCTGCACAATTAACTGAGCTGCTTCCTCAAACAAAGGATCTCTGTCATCAGGATCTATATCTCTGCTTCCTTCACCACTTTCATCAACGTACTCAGGAAGTAAATAAGCATCTGAATAGCCTCTTTGAGCACCAATGTATTCCGTTATCCTTTCAACTTCCGGTGTATCAACGAATGCACATTGAAGTCGTATCAAATCAGCTCCTGTCGATAATAACATATCGCCACGACCAATAAGCTGGTCGGCGCCACCTGTATCAAGAATGGTTCTGGAATCAATTTTTGACGTTACACGGAAAGCAATACGTGCCGGGAAGTTGGCTTTTATGGTTCCGGTAATAATATTAACTGAAGGTCTTTGCGTAGCGATTATAAGATGAATTCCAATTGCTCTGGCCAATTGAGCTAATCTCGCTATTGGTGTTTCCACTTCTTTACCAGCTGTCATTATTAAATCAGCAAATTCATCTACAACCAGAATTATGTAAGGTAAAAACTTATGACCGTTTGCAGGACTGAGCTTTCGTGCGATAAATTTAGTATTGTATTCCTTAATGTTTCTCACCTGAGCATTTTTCATCAGATCATAACGTTGATCCATTTCCATACATAATGAATTGAGTGTATGAATTACCTTTTTGGTATCTGTAATAATTGCATCAGCTTCTCCGGGCAATTTCGCGAGGAAATGTCTTTCAATTGTTTTAAACAAGGTCAACTCGACCTTCTTAGGATCAACTAAAACAAACTTTACCTGTGCAGGATGTTTCCGGTATAACAATGAAACAAGAATGGCATTTAAACCAACTGATTTACCTTGTCCTGTAGCACCGGCCATTAACAGGTGAGGCATTCGGGTTAAGTCAGCAACAAAAACTTCATTGCTTATGGTTTTACCTAAACCAATAGGCAATTCATAATCAGTATTTACAAACTTTTCAGAACCTAAAATGCTCTTCATTGGAACTACTTCCGGTTTTTGATTAGGAACTTCTATTCCAATAGTTCCTTTGCCGGGAATAGGGGCAATGATTCTTATCCCAAGAGCTGCCAGACTTAATGCTATATCGTCTTCAAGATTTTTTATTTTAGAAATTCTAACTCCAGCCTGTGGAACAATTTCAAAAAGTGTGACCGTGGGTCCAATGGTTGCTTTAATCTTCTCAATAGAAATGTTGTAATGACTGAGTGTTTCTACAATGCGGTTTTTATTTGCTTCCAGTTCTTCCTTGTTAACTTCAATTCGTTTGTCGCCATAATTCTCCAATAAATCGAGCGTTGGATATTTATATTCTGAAAGATCAAGTGTTGGATCATAATCGCCTTGCGCATGAGGTAATTCATCGCTACCTTCAATAACAAGTTCCTCATCGTTTATAGCAGCAACTTCCAATAAAACTTCACCGTCATCGGGCTTAAGCGCAGCAAGGAGAGGAGTAATTTCCAATTCTTGGGTTTGCACTTCTTCTTCATCTTCTTCAATAGGCTCTTCATCATCCAGATTAACAAAAGTGCTTTCCTCTTCTTCAAATTCTTCTTCTTCATTCTCCAGTTCCAATTCAACTACATTTTCAGTTCTCTGCATGGGCTGAAGTTTATTTTTATACGGGACTTCAGTAATTTCCTCTTCTGCTTCTGTTTCTCCTTTTTCTTCAAGATCTTCCGTTTCCTTTTTCCAATGCAATGGAATATTAAAAGCAACAACTAAAAATCCCAGCAGAGAAAAAACAAGCAGGGTAGCGGTACCAATAAATCCAATGGCAGAATTTAAGGTCTGGCTCATTCGGTATCCATACCCGCCTGCAAGAATGAGTAATGAAGAAGACTTATGAAAAATAAACCCTAAGAAAGTTGAAAGCCATACCAATGTGAATATTGAATACCGAATGCTCCTGCCAATAGGTAGAAGATTTAAAGACCACAATATTCTTACTCCAAACAGAAAAAGAATAAATGGAAATACAAATGAACTTATTCCAAACCAATCGTTTTGAAATGTCAGACCTGTAACTGCACCAATTTTGCCTAGCCAATTTGAAACATCAACATCGGGTCTTAGCAGAAGTTGCCACATAGAATCAGATGCTGCAATAGCCTGATCTAACTTCCAGGTAAATAAATTGGAAGAAAAAGAGATTAAAAGAAAAAAAGACATCATGATCAATAAAAGGCCAAAAACTTTGTGCGTCCTTTCATCAATAAAAAAATTACGAATATTGTTTAAACGATGACCTATCGTTACTTTTCCCTTCTTAGTGCGTTCCTTTTTAATTTTAACTTCCTCGGCAGGCTCAGTCTTGAGCTTATTTGTCATGAATTACCTTATTTTATTATGGTTTTAAAGGTAAATATGTCAATACAGCAAGATCTATAAGGCTTTATAAAGATATGAACAACGTTTTCAATAAATTATTGTTTTAAAAAAAGGTGCTAAAAAAAGAAAACAGTTAAACAAAAGATGAAAAATGATTTTTAGTCAACCTTTTTTATTATTTGAGGTTCGTTCATCAAATGCTCTTTACTATCTTCACGCCCATGCTCAGGAAATTATTTGTACAAAATTATGCATTGATAGATGAACTTCATTTGCATTTAGGAAAAGGGCTTAACATTATCACGGGAGAAACCGGTGCAGGAAAATCGGTACTTATGGGTGCTTTAGGGTTACTGCTCGGTGAAAGAGCAGATTCATCTTCATTACTTGATACAAGTAAAAAATGCATAATAAAAGGTGAATTTTATGCTAATCCTAAAGTAAGAAATTTTCTTGAATCATCGGATCTTGACTCAGAAGAAGACCTTATTATACATAGGGAAATCAGTAAGGATGGAAAGTCTCGATCGTTCATAAATGATACTCCCGTTAATCTTTCTGTACTGCGGGAATTGGGAGATTTATTAGTTGATATTCATTCTCAGCACGAAACACTTTTGTTGAATAAATCAGATTTTCAACTTTCAGTAATAGATGCTTTTTCAAATCATCAGACAATATTAAATGATTTAAAAACTGCCTTTTCATCATACATATTTTGCAAAACAAAATTGAAAAAACTGGAAGAAGAAGAACTAAAATCCAGGGCTGATCAGGATTATCTTCAGTTTCAGTTTACAGAACTAATAGAAGCCGGAATTATTCCGGGTGAATTAGTAAAGCTTGAAGAAGAATTGAATGCTCTTACACATGCTGCAGAAATTATCAGCGGCATAGAAAGATTTTCCGATTCTGTGAATGGAACTGAAATTAATTTATTAGGAACAATTTCTGATTTAATTAATCAGCTGATCGCAGTAAGCAAATACTCTCAGAGCATAACTAATGCTTTGGATCGGCTAAAAAATTTACGAATAGAACTTAAAGATATCGATTATGAAATCCTTCAGGAAGCATCAAAAATAAGTGTGAATCCTCAGCGGCTTGAAGTTGTAAACGACAGGATAAATCTTTTAAACAAACTACTGCAAAAACACAGAGTTCAGGATGATCAGGCTTTGCTTGAGCTGCGCAATTCAATAGATTCAAAACTCGCTTCATTCGGATCATTGGGAGAGTCTATTTTACGGACAAAAGAAGAAACAGATTTACTTTTTAAAGAAGTAAAAAAAATATCGGAAAAAATTTCCGGCAATCGAAAAAAATCTATTCCGGGCAT
>JAYURB010000216.1:0-9255 GCA_043756425.1 Bacteroidota bacterium | reverse complement strand
TCAACACAGTATTAAAACGCACCTTCGCGAAAAGCGAAGCTGTGTTTAATCCTTATATGTTAGCGGGCGTGTTTTTTTAATTCCTGGATGTTCAGGCTTCGTGAAGAATGGTAAACACTTAAAATATCAACTTGTTCATTGTCGACTATAAAATAAATCAACCTATAATTTCCAATAATCATCTCTCGGATCTCCGTCAAATTGATTTCTGGAACTATTCTTCCAATCATTGGGTAATCCCGAACTTTTCGAGCAGCTTCCCGGATTCTATCAATGGTAATTTTAGCATATTTAATAGAATCTTTAGCAATAAAATCTGAAATGCTAATTAAGTCTGCAATTGATTGATCAGTCTAATTCAGGCGAGCCATTTTGGAAGCTTTTCATCAAGGTTTTCGTCAGGTGTGACTTGTCCCTTTGAACTTTGTTGTAAACCTGTTTCAATTTTATCAAGTAAAATAATGCGTTCAATGAACTCGTCAAGCGGAAAATTATCAGGCAATTGTTTGATTGTTTCGATTACTTTTTCTTTGTTCAACATTGAAGGGTAAATTTAATTCGAATATACGAAATATATTCTGTTCTCAGCATTCTTAACATTTCCGCTAACGGCAGTTCGTGCAAAAACTAAAAGTAATGAATATTTTCATACCGATAAAATGTGTAAGCGATGATAGGATTGAAAAAATAATTCCGCTCTATTAACTCCTTTACGCTCCCATAGTGTACATAGCTTTAAAACAGATTCTTCAGCCGCTTTATTAACTTTCTGAAGCCAAAAATGTTCAAAACCCTCCTAAAGTTCTAAGTGAAATATATTAATCCGAATTCTCCGTTTTTCTTTTTTAGTCCTTTGAGCAGAATGTGATCCATGCTCCTCCCAATAGCTATCGGGGGTCGTTTAATCGTTCCGAAGGAGTGTTCCACGATCTGTCCTGAGACGAATGGCCGGTCCCAACCAAAAAAAGAACTGTCTCCATAAATTCAATTCCAATTTTTCTCATTCCCCTTCAAATAAAAATCTCAAAACCTTCCTCCTCGAAGTATAGCATCCCGTATAAATAGTGTAAAATTTTATGAATAACTCATAAATAAAATAGAATATTGTAATACTATTAATCGTTATTTTGTTGACCTCTCTTTAATATCTCTCTGAATAAATTTATGAAATGCTAAAAAAATATTTTCTCCTCTTACCGTTTCTGGCCGTTTTGATTTTTCAAGTAAAAGCGCAAGAAATGTGGGGCATTAGCAACAGTAACTTTAGCGGTAACATGGGTATTTTTTTGAATCCATCCACTATTGTTGGTGCACCTTATCAATATGAAATAAACCTGGTTGCCCTCGACCTGTTTGCTGAAAACACAAATATCTATGTGCTGGAAAGTGACAAATATATTTTTCATTCTCTTACGGGTTATGGCAGAGACGGTAGAAATTTTTTTACAAGAAATCCCCGGCTTAATAATTCATTCGGTCACGGTCTGTTAATCGGGCCTTCGTATATAAGAAATAAGACGACTTCAGGATGGGGAATTCATTCTGCTTTGAGAACGGAAGTGAGTACTGTTAATATGTCGCCGGAACTTGCTCTACTTCTTTCTGATAAGTTTAATTCGCGAATATTGTTCGGTGATACTGTCGTTTCTCCTGCTTTCAAAAATGCTTACGCTTCCTGGATTGAACTCGGCGGTACCTATGGAAAAATTTTACGCGAATCAGAATACCATATTATTAAATGGGCTGCCACAGGAAATATTTTAGTGGGCATGAATGCTTTCTATGCCGATAATAAATCACTCAGTTTTACTTCTGTCGATTCATCTCAGGTTCTTGTACATTCTATGGACCAAACCATCGGTCATTCTATTAACGATAACGGTGGTTCCATTTTTGGTTTGCGTGGTTTGGGATTGAGCACTACCGTCGGACTTACCTACATCAATCACCCGAACCGCGGAGCTTTTGATTGTAATATGAGTAACGACAAACAAAAAAAATATAAATACCGTCTCGGTTTTTCTTTGCTCGATTTGGGAACTATTTTTTATTTCAATAAAACACGGAAAACGGAATTGAATACGACTACTACTCAAACATGGAATGGTGTTGATTCATTCGCTTTTACTTCCTTTCAATCCATTGATACAAATCTTGTAAAAATTGTTGGCGGCGAAACAAAATCGAAAAACTTCAATATGTGGCTGCCCCTCGGCGGTAGCATTCAATTTGATTATCAGATTCGCGCAAATCTTTTTGCAAACCTCTCCTGGGTAAATAGAAATCGTTTTACTGCCAATGAAATTGCAAGAGGGAATCAGATTAATGCTTCTATCCGTTACGAAAGAAGAAGATATGAGGCGAATGTTAATTTTTCTTTTTTTGAATATAAACGTCCATCGATGGGTGTTGGCCTTCGTTACCGGTTTTTTGTTATTGGCTCTGACAGGCTGCTGCAGACGCTTGGTTTGGCTGAAGAAAAAAGTTTTGATTTATTTGTTGGACTTAAATTTCAATTCTGTAAACGTCCATTTAGTCCGGGGCCTGATTGTCCGGCATATATGGGGGGATATTAAATTATTTTTTGAAGTTAATTTCTTCTGCTATTTACTGTTGGTGTTTAACCACGAGTACGCTGAAGACACAGAGATTACACAATGAAATTAAAACAGATTTGAACCCTGTGTATCCTTGTGTCTTCAACGTACTCCTTGATTAAAATCCGCCATCAATTTCACCCACCAACCCTTAAACATCGAGCCGCTAAATTGAAATCATTAAAAAAAATTCCTATATTGTAACTTCAATGAAGTAAACAAACCCAACCATTTTAACACTTTACTTGTCTTAATATATACCCACAATTATTAATAACTTAAAAAATGAAAAGAAAAGACTTCCTGAAAGGCCTCGGCATTGCCGGTGTTGGCACAATGCTTCCAATTCGTAAAACAAATGCCGCTGTTAAAGCTATTTCTCAAGCATCACTTCCTGCCAACACTTGCATTTTAATTCCCTCAGAAACAGCAGGTCCCTACCCTTTCAATTTAAGTAATAATCCCGCAATGTTCCGCCAGGATATTACTGAAGGAAATGCCGGGATTCCAATGAATCTCACTCTTACTGTTGTAAACATAAATGATAATTGCAATCCTATTCCTAATGTTCGCGTCGATATATGGCATTGTGATAAAGATGGTTACTATTCCGAATTCAATGTGTCAAGCTGGCTTGGACCACAGAATCATATAGGAGATACGTTCTTCAGAGGAATACAAATTACTGACTTGAACGGTCAGGTTCAATTTATAACAATTTATCCGGGATGGTATCCGGGACGTGCTGTCCATATTCATTTTCAGATTTTCTTGAATTCAGTATTAACTGCTACTTCTCAATTGTGTTTTCCTGATGCAATGAATACTCAGGTTAACAACCTGCTTCCCTATTCAGCGCATGGACAAAATCCAACAACAAATTCAAACGATGGAGTTTTTAGTGATCTGAATAATACACAATATCAAATCGCTGCTACTTCGCCAAATGCTTCGGGAGGATACGATGCTTCACTTACTATAGGATTAAATGTTCCTATCAGTGGTGTAATTAATCTTGAACCGGAAACAGGCGGGCAATTTAAACTTCGTCAAAATTTTCCTAATCCGGTAAAGACAAATACGGTTATTCCTTTTACGTTGAAAAATTCTTCCAGAGTTAAAATTGAAATTTTCGATGTCACGGGTAAAAAACAAATTGAACTCATAAATCAGAGTCTCGATTCAGGCGAACATAATATTCCTCTCGATTTAGAAAAAAATTCTCTTGGGAATGGGAATTATATTTATCAGTTGACGGTTGAGAATGAGAAAGGTGTTTATAGACAGTGTAAGGTGTTAACGGTGGAGTAAATTGGGGTTCTTTGAATAATTTTTAGTGGGTTGGCTATTGTTTGATTTTAACCACAAAGTACCCAAAAGCTTGAACAATGCTCGCTAAGAGTAGGAATAGATTTAATCTTTGTGCACTTTGTTCATGCCTTAGTGGTCTCTATGGTTTAAAAAAAATTTAATGAACAACCTTATACCTCGATTGGCAACCAAGAATAATTACTTTACAACGTAAACACCCTCGAAACATTAAACCCTAACCGAATTCCTGCATCATTCCATTGCGTATCCGTACGCGGGAAGAACTGATCTTCCGTCAAACCAAAACTGTTTGTGAAATGCACCTGGAAAACGTGTCCCCCGGTTTCAATTTCATAGCCGACTGAAAAAGTATCGTAATATTTATTGGAAGGAGAATAGTCGTTAAGCCTGTACCCATATTCAGCAGTAATAGCAGAACGGTTTGTAAACTTAAACCGAAACATTCCGGAAATACCATAAGCATCATTCTTATCCGTAATTTTTTCAACCAGATTATAATGCACAAACCACGGCGCAACCTGAAAAGAAAACTTTTTAGAAAACTTCCGGCCAATCATCATTTCATAACAATAGGAAAAACGGGAAGAGCGATGTTCAAATTTGTCAAAACCATTAATGGTTTGGTTTTTTAAAGCATTATAATATGCACCGGCAAAAAGTGTTATGCTAACTGGCATCCCACTACCTGAAGTTTGACGAAGCAAGCGATACTTTAAAAATCCATCTACATTTTTTTCATACGAGCTGCGGCCAATGCCAAACATAAATCTTCCTTCAGGACTGTACTCAAGACTTAGTCTGATGTTAACCGGACCATCAATTCCCCATGCACCATACGAACCGGAATTTACCGGACCGAATCTGTGAGAAATACGAAAATCCAGTGTACGCTTTCCTAATGATTCCAGCGTTTGTTGGTTTATAAGCCTTGTTGTTTTGAAAGTTGCTATTACGTAATCCTTTTCTTCATTATCCGAACCCAATGTGCTTAATAAATCCTGGGCTTGTAACTGGACACTTACTAAAATTGCAATTAAGGTAAATAGTTTTCTCATGTTTGTATTGATTATTTCGGATTATTAAAAAAATCCATATGGAATAAAAATTGCTTTTGAAATTTATCGGTGCAATAAAAGTAATTACAGTGGCTCATTCCTGTTTATCCAGGCCTGAATTTTTTGAATGCTGCAATCGTCAAGAAAACCTCCGCCCTTTGGCATTGGCTTAAAGCCGGCAGTATGGAGAATACTTCCCATAAGACTTCCATCAAGGACGTAGTTATGTAAGTCGCCCGGTGTATCAAGAATAATATCAGGAACATTTCCAGCTTTATGACAAGCGATATCCTGAGAACCACACTTGGCAGAAAGTATTGGAGCAATATCATTCGTATAAGTAATCGTACCTGTTGTATCGCATACAACATCAAGAGATGGATGAATTTCATCCATATTGTCGTAGTAACAACCGCTTAAAATGGGGATTGTTAAAACAATGGCAATGAAAATTTTTTTCATAAATATTAATTGTTTTTTGCTCCTTGTTCTATCCAGACATAGATGCGCTTTATATCATCATTCGCCAATGGCGATCTGGGATCAGGAGGCATTTTCTTTCCATGACCGGAAATAACTTTATATAAATCACTGGAGTGTGCATCACCGGTTTTTACTTTTCCGTTTTCGATTACATCGTCGTAGCCTACAAGACTAAAACTCCCTTCTTCCTGTCCTCCGCTTCCATCGCCATGACATCCGCTAAAATTACAATTAGCAGATAAAATTCCCTGAACCGTTGTGCTGAATTTAACTTCAGGGACATTACTATCCATGTCATGCTTACATGAATTCATTAATAGAGCACTGCCTGTAATTAAAACTGTTAATAATCTATAGGACAATCTATTAAATAAAATGGTTTTTATTCTGTTATTGATCATATCTGAAGGCGAATTTATGTTATAATAGTGTAAAATTTGCAAAAAACTAATCCATCAGGTAAATATTATTGCTGAGCAGGTAAATAAGCCGGTTGAAAGGAATTTTAATCGGGAAGGAATTGAATTAACTCAATTCCGTTCTATAATTTAACTTGCATAATGCTCTATTCATTACGTTGACTATGCCCTAAAAATTATGCATTAACTTTGGAAAATAATTCTACCCATTATAAAGAAAATTGATAAAATTAGTAGATTCTTACTATTGGTTTTTTTAAATTACATCATTTTAGAATATCAAATACCAGTCAAATACCAACAAAAGCTATGAAAATACTAATTATTGAAGATGAAAAGCAACTTTTAGAGTCCATACTAACTTTTCTTAAAGAGTCAGGCATGATATGCGATAAAGCATCAACATTGGCCGAAGCAATTACAAAAATTGACAGCTCAGAATACGATTGCATTGTCCTTGACATTGGACTTCCTGATGGCAGCGGACTGAAAGTAATTGAGGAGATGCAGAAAAAGGAGAATCAAACAGCTATCGTTATTGTATCAGCGAAAAATTCTCTGGATGACAGACTAATCGGTTTAAATTTTGGTGCCGATGATTATGTAACCAAACCTTTTCACATGCCTGAACTTGTTGCAAGAATTCGTTCTGTAGTCAGAAGAAGAAGTCCACAGGAAAAAAATGAAATTGTATTTAATGAATTGCGTGTCATCCCCAATGAAATGCTCATGTATGTTCATAATAAAATGATCAGTCTGACAAAAAAGGAACATGAACTTCTTGTTTACCTCATCAGCAATCAAAATAAAATTTTAACAAAAGAATCTATTGCAGAATACCTCTGGGGCGATCATGCCGACATGGCCGACTCTTTTGATTTTATTTACAGTCATATTAAAAATCTCAGAAAAAAAATAACAGATAACGGCGGTAACGACTATTTTAAATCCGTTTACGGTGTAGGATATAAATTTGTTGCTGAATGAAGCTTCTGAATATTACCAATCGGTACTACATCATTATTGCCCTCGTGCTGCTTCTTTTGAGCAGTACCTTTCTTGCATATCGTGTAGTATATGTTGTAGATAAAGAAGTTTCTGATCATATGTTAATTGAAAAGCAAGAAATTGAAAAGCAGCTTGCTCTTCAGAAAGATTTGCAGAGTATCCATTTTATTGTCGGCGACAGAATTGAAATAGAACCGATTCAAAAATTTACAAGTTTTAAGGTATCCATAAAAGATACTGCTATTTTTGATTTGTATGATAAAGTAAAAGTTCCTTATAGAAAGCTGTCCTATCAGCAGATTCTCAATGGAAAAAGTTACAGAATTACTATTTCACGAAGACTCACAGAAAATGAAAAACTTATCAGCGGGATTTTTGTTGCTTTACTATTAGTCTCCGTCGACATTATTATCTGTTTTTATTTTCTGAATCGTTGGTTTTCCAGCAGAGTTTGGAACCCTTTCTACAGGGCTTTAAATGTTCTGAAGAATTTTGATTTACAAAAAGGTGGCGCTGTTTCATTTCAAAAGAGCAAGGTCGATGAGTTTAATACGCTTAATATTGAATTAGAAAAACTGACGGATAAAGTTGCCCGTGATTACAGAAACCTCCGCGAGTTTACAGAAAACATGTCACATGAAACGCAGACACCTTTGGCTATCATACGCTCAAAACTTGAAATCCTTTTACAAAATTCTTCTTCTGAAGAACATGCAACACAAATATTGAGCACACTCGATTCTGTAAACCGTCTTTCAAAAATGAATAAAGGCCTCATCATGCTCACGCGTATTGAAAACGATCAGTATGCCGGACAGCAGGTCATGACTTTAGGTCCTTTGATTTACAAACATCTTGAAGATCTTGAACTTTTTATTACATCAAGGGAAATCGTTGTTCATACGGATATTGACAATACCGTTGTAATTAAAATAAATCCCAATCTAGCAGGAATTCTTTTTACCAACCTTTTGTCAAATGCCATAAAATATAATGTTACAGGAGGCGATCTCTATGTAACCTTAAATCAGGAAGGCATAACAATAGCCAATAGTGGAGACCCGTTAATTATTCCTGAAAAGGAGGTTTTTGAACGATTTAAGAAGGGAGATGCTCCTGATTCTGTTGGGCTCGGCCTTGCTATCGTTAAGAAAATCATCGATCACCAGGATTTTACAATTGATTATCATTACAGAAATGGCCTCCATACCTTCACCATTCTCTTTGAAAAAGTTAAGGTTGAAGAGGAAGAAGTAGAAGCATAATCTTGTAAAAAAAGAGGTAAAAAACGTACCTTTGTATTAGATGTCAGACAATATAAAACATGAATGTGGTATAGCTTTGATGAGGCTTTTAAAACCGCTTCCTTACTACCAGAAAAAATACGGCACCTCTTTTTATGGCCTCGATAAGCTTTACCTTCTCATGGAAAAGCAACACAATCGCGGACAAGATGGTGCAGGTTTAGCAAATATTAAATTTGATGTTGAGCCCGGAACCCGTTATATAAGCCGCTATCGGTCAAATAACAAACAGGCTATTGCCGATATCTTTACTCGTATTCAACTTAAAATAGAAGAGGCAGGAAAAAAGAATCCTGCTGTATTATCGGATACAAGATGGCTGAAAAAAAATCTTCCTTTTACCGGTGAACTCTGGCTGGGCCATCTTCGCTATGGAACCTATGGAGGAAATAGTATTGAAGCCTGTCATCCTTTTCTCCGTCAGAATAACTGGATGACAAGAAACCTTGTTGTAGCAGGAAATTTTAATATGACCAATGTGGATGAGCTTTTTAACGACCTCATTCTATTAGGTCAGCATCCAAAAGAAAAAGCCGATACAGTTACGGTAATGGAAAACATCGGCCATTTCCTCGATGAAGAAAACGAAGAAATGTATGCTAATTTCAAAAAACTAGGAAACAGCAAACAAGAAATTTCTCCATTGATTGCCGAACATCTTAATATTGGCAAAATACTCCGGAACTCCTCTACGAATTGGGATGGCGGCTATACCATTGCCGGTTTACTGGGTCATGGAGATGCTTTTGTATTGCGCGACCCTGCGGGAATACGTCCTGCTTATTTTTATAAAGACGATGAAATAGTTGTCGTTGCCAGTGAACGTCCTGCCATACAAACCGCTTTCAATGTTACCGTTGATTCTATACATGAAATTAAACCGGGACATGCTTTAATCATTAAAAGAAACGGAAAGATAACAGAGGAGAAAATTAATGAACCTACACAACGACTGAGTTGCTCTTTTGAACGCATTTATTTTTCACGCGGCAGTGACATAGATATTTATAAAGAAAGAAAAGAACTCGGAAGATTACTTTGCCAACAGACACTTCAA
>JAYURB010000215.1:0-3798 GCA_043756425.1 Bacteroidota bacterium | reverse complement strand
TTTAATTTTAATCACTAATCGATTCATAGATATTCGAGTATATAATGATTGAAAAAGTAATTGAAATTAATAATCTGTCGAAGAAATTTGGATCATTTGCGGCTGTTAAAGATGTAAGTTTTACAGTTAATAAAGGTGATGTATTCGGATTTTTAGGCCCTAACGGTGCAGGAAAAAGTACCAGTATTCGCTGCATGCTTTCTTTAATAAAACCCGATAGCGGAAGTATTCTTGTTTTCGGAACTTCGCTGAAAGAAAATAGAAATACAATTCTGAGGAGAACAGGAAGCATTATCGAAAAGCCTGATTTTTATAAGTATCTTTCAGCACTTAAAAATCTGGAAATATTTTCAAGAATATCCGGTAATCCCTCTTCCAAAAAGGATATTTACAAAATGCTGGATTTTGTAGGATTGAATGGGAGAGAACGAGATAAAGTTAAAGGTTACTCCCATGGTATGAAGCAGCGATTGGGAA
This sequence comes from Bacteroidota bacterium, assembly GCA_043756425.1. GTDB lineage: Bacteria > Bacteroidota > Bacteroidia > AKYH767-A > 2013-40CM-41-45 > JADKIH01. Next base: position 3,321 of record JAYURB010000215.1, on the reverse strand, counting down.
TAGCTCAAACGCTCTTGCACAATCCTGATCTTATTATACTGGATGAACCAACTACAGGTTTAGACCCTCAGGGGATAATAGACATTCGCAATCTTATTTTGAGAATGAAAAGCGAACAAAATAAAACGATTTTACTTTCCTCTCACATACTTTCTGAAATTGAAATTATTGCAAACAGAATGGTAATTATTAATAATGGTAAGTCTGTTGTGGAAGGGGAAGTTTCAACACTTTTAAACAGTGAAGAAGTTGTAGCAAAACTGGAAGTGGATAATGTAGACAAAGCAAAAAATCTTATTGCATTAAACTTTCCAAAACTTCAGGTTTCTCTGCAGGAAAATAATATTCTGCAAATGACAATAGGAAAAACACAAATAGCACAACTAAATAAATTACTTATTGAAAACGAACTTAATGTTTATTCCATTGAATCAAGGAGAACGCTGGAAGACTACTTTATTAAAATCATTAACAACTGATGCTGTTTAAAAGCGTATATAATGAGTTTATTAAAATAGCTGCTAAACCGCGCAGCTATCTGGGTCTTGGTGCAATTACATTATTGGTGGGTGTAATTCTATTGGCATTAAAAGCTGATGGACTATCATTCATTTCTTTTGTAACTGCCTCTTTTGAGCAAACATTAACTTTTGAAGGAAACATACTGAATGGAAATCTGGTAGCATTTATTATTTTGCAAATGCTGATTATACAAATTCCGCTATTGGTAGCATTGGTAACAGGCGACCTGGTTTCCGGTGAAGCTGCTTCAGGAACTATCCGTATGTTAATGACAAAGCCTATTTCACGAACCAATCTTTTATTGTCGAAGTTTATTGCCGGCGGTGTTTATACTTTTTGCATTGTATTATGGCTTGGTTTTATGGCTGTTGTAGTTGGAAAATTTCTTTTTGGTCCGGGTGATTTGATGGTTCTTAACAGTGATAATTTGGTGATATTACAGCAAGATGATGTAAACTGGCGCTATGCAGGTGGTTTTGTCATTGCTTTTCTTGCTTTGTTAACAGTGAGCTCGCTTTCCATTTGTCTTTCCTGTTTTACAGATAACTCAATTGGTCCTATCGTTGCAACAATGTCGATTATAATATTATTTACTATTATAGGAACTCTCGATGTGAGAGTTTTTGACACGGTGCGGCCGTATCTTTTTACTACACACATGGCATCCTGGCGAAGTTTTTTTGAAGTACCTCTGCCTGTAAGAGAAATATCCCAATCAGTAATAATACTACTCGCTCACAATATTTTGCTCATTGGCATTTCTATAATTAAATTTAACAGAAAGGACATTACTTCCTAATGAAAAATATTATTTACTTTTTATTTCTTTATTTGATTCCTATATTCTCCCATGGGCAAGACGCTTCGAAATTGATTGAAGAGTTAATGACAAAGATGAATCTTGTAAAGGATTACTCTGTAAATGCAAAAATAAAGTCCGATATACCATTAATTAAAATCTTATCTGTTAATGCCACAATCTATTTTAAACAGAAGGATAAATTCAGAATAATTTCTAAAGGAATTGCTATTTTACCCAAACAGGGATTTACAGATATCACAAAAATACTGAGGGAAAAGGATACTTATTCTTCCATTCTGACCGGAACAGAAATCATTCAAAATGTAAAAACAAAAATTATTACCATTTTACCGGGTGCAGACACTTCAGATTTAATACTGGCAAAACTGTGGATTGATGCTTCAAATGATTTAATGTTGAAATCACAGATAACTACACGGAGCAGCGGAACCGTTACAGCCGAATATAAGTACAGTACTCAAAAAGAATTCGGCTTGCCGGAAAGTATGTTGTTTACCATGGATGTCAAAAAATTTAAAATACCAAAAGGACTTGCAACGGATATAAACAGAACTTCGGGACCGGACAGCAACAAACCTGTTCCTAAAGTTGGAACTGTTTTTATTCAGCTGAATAATTACGTTATTAATAAAGGAATTAATGATGATATTTTCCTGCAAAAATAAATTACCCGTTATAGGCAAGTGTAAAGACCGACCCAACAACCATTAAACTGACAGAAAATTATCGAAACGACAGGACGACATATAAACTTAACAGCGGACTTTTTTACGAGACGATAGCCCAACGCTTCGTGTTTTATTTTTTTGCCGACCCGCAATTTTAAAAACAATTTTAGCCAGCCGCACAAACGGCACATTTGGTTTTGCCCCGACACACAAAGCCGACCCTTCGGCAAAGCCAAAAGATCCGTTTTTTTCACCGTTTTTTTTGGCAGTTCGAATTTATTAGCTAATTTTGTTAACCTTTTACGTTAATAATATTTATCTTTGCAGTGGAAATAAGTTACAAAAGCCGAAAACTCGAAAAGCAACTAACCGACCCAAGGGAAATGTCAAAATCCTTTGGACAGTTGGCTCGCAAGGTAAATCAAAGGCTAAAGGACTTGACCGATGCAGACAATTTAGCGATTATGAGAACCATTCCGGCTGCAAGATGCCACGAACTTACAGGAGACCGCAAAGGTGAATTAGCGGTAGATGTTTCTGGCAACTATAGAATGATTTTTGAACCACTCCACGAACCAATGCCGAAAAAAGAAGATGGCGGTTTAAACTGGGAAAAGTTACCAATATTCAGATTAACGAAATTGAAGACTACCATTAAAACAAACAGCATTAAAATAAACAAAATGGCAACAACACTCGAAATAGCAAAATCATTACTCTCCCCTCCTGGCGATACTATTCAGGAACATATTGATTTTATTGGCATGAGCCAAGCCGAACTTGCCGAAAGAATGGGCAGGCCAAAAGAAAAAATCAATGATGTAATTAAAGGAAGAGAGCCAATTTCTACGGCAACTGCTTTTCAACTTGAAAAAGTTTTGGGCATTCCTGCAAGCTTTTGGTTAAACAGAGAAAAGACATACCGCAAAGAACTTTACGAATTGCAACAACAGGAAGATCTTGAAAAAGAAAAAGACTGGTTGGGAGCTTTTCCTGTAAATGAAATGCGAAAATTTGGTTGGCTGCCCGACACAAGAGAAAAACACGTTTTGGTTGACAGCTTGCTCAAATTCTTTTGTGTGGCTTCAACTGACGAATGGGAACGAATTTACATTGACGAAGAAGTTTCAGTAGCTTTCAGAGTTTCATTGGCTCATACGCAAAGTCCTCATGCCATTTCTGCATGGTTGCGTAAAGGCGAAATACAAGCCAAAGAAATTGAAATTAAAGAGTTTGATAAAAAAAAATTTAAAGAAGCATTAACCGAAATTAAAGAATTGGCTTTTTTAATGCCTGACGATTTTACCC
>JAYURB010000214.1:0-3801 GCA_043756425.1 Bacteroidota bacterium | reverse complement strand
ATTCCATTAAAGCCATAATTGCAACCATGTGGCCATGCAGACTTAATTGTTGAGATTCAAGATAGGAAACCCCTGTAACAAAAGTTACGGCACTCACCGAACCATAAGCTGCAGCTATTGCACCCGCATCAAATACATTTAACTTTTTTTTCAGGATGAAGAATGTATAAATCGGAATAACAAATGCAATAAATATTCCAAATAAAATGGACCATGCAATCTCACTGGTAAATGCTTCTTGAGATAATTCCTGACCGCCCTTAAATCCAATGGCGAATAACAGATACAAAGAAATAAACTTTGATGAGTTTGGCGGAATTTCTAAATCGCTTTTTAAATAAACAGCAATAATGCCCAGCACAAAAAATAACAATGCCGGATTTGTTAAATTTTCAATGAGTAAATTTAAATTCATATTTACTGCTTTCGCGTCATTGGGAATTGTCTTGAACTTTGTTTTCTAGTAGAATCGTTTTTCCTTTCCCAAATTTCGGAAGCAATTCCTTCACTTGATTTGTTTTCCCATTTTCCGATTAACCAACTAGCCCTTGTAATTTCCCGGAAAGTGATTTCATAATTTTCATTTTCTTTTTGTTTGTTAGAACTGCTGCAAGATAATATTGTAGATCCTGCAACCAATATTAAAATGCAATTAATTATTTTAGTCATTTCTTTTTTGAATGTATTTCGGATTTCGATTATTTACATCATACAAGGGAATCTCAGTGCCATGATCTCACAAAATCGTAGACGAGCCTCTCGATCCTTAAGGCTCTCTTATTTCGATTATGAAATTAATAAAAAATTATAGCAAAACCAACTATTGAAAACTTACAAAAGTAATTGTAGATGAAGCATTAAATAAGTTTCATACTGTCAGACATTCTCAAACTAAATCATCTCTTTAAATATTAAAAATTGCTCTCCTTTAGATACAATAAATTTAGTAATGAATGATTTGATTGGGTTTCTACTTTTTTAAAAAATATATTACCGCTTAGCAATTTAATTTCCGGTTTCTCTTTGTCGGTTGCATTTAAATCGATTTATTTCAGTTTCACGCAAGGCAGTATGTTTTGTTTTACGCGACTTCATTCTTTTGCGCCACATGCGAAAACTAGACGGCAAAGAATTTTTGCGCATAAATTCAATGACATCCTTTTCTTTTAACCCGAACTGGAATTTAATGGCTTCAAAAGGAGTACGATCTTCCCATGCCATTTGAATTATTCTATCCTTGTTGTGCTCGTTAAAGGTTGATTTTTTCATTTATAATTCGTTGATATGAGAGAGGTAGTAATTAGCCTGTTCTAATAGATCTGCTTTTACCTTGGGTTGCATTTTTTTCCAAACCGTATACATCATTCCTATTCGCGGATTTTTTGCCAACTTATTTTCATGCTTGTCATAAAAATTCCAGTATAAACTATTGAATGGACAAGATTTATCACCGGTTTTTTTTTCTTTATCATAATAACAATCTGTGCAATAGGAACTCATTTTGTTTATGTAAGAAGCAGAGCTTACATAAGGCTTTGTACCTACTATTCCGCCATCGGCAAACTGACTCATTCCTCTGGTGTTCGTAATTTCAACCCATTCAATGGCATCAATATAAATTCCCAAATACCATGCATCAACTTCATCGGGATGCACACCGGCTAATAAAGCAAAATTTCCGGTAATCATTAATCGTTGAATGTGATGTGCATATGCAAATTGAAGAGATTGATGAATAGAATTTTTTAGGCAATTCATTTTGGTTTTACCGTTCCAAAACCATTGGGGTAATTTAGCTTTATGTTCAAAATAATTGAGCCTAGCATACTTAGGCATCTGCAACCAATAAATACCTCGCATGTATTCTCGCCAACCAATAATTTGTCTGACGAAACCTTCTAACTGGTGAAACGCAATTTTGTCAGGATTCTTAGTATATGCCTTAATTGCTTTGTCGACCACTTCCATTGGTGAAAGTAATTTTATGTTCAAAGAAAATGATAAACGAGAATGATACATTGACCATTCATTGGGAGCCATTGCATCTTGAAACGTTCCAAATAATGGTAAACATTTTTTGGTAAAAAAATCAAGTAAGTCCAATGACTGCTCTCTGTTTATTGGCCATAAGAAATGTTTACTATCAACTACTCCAATTGTTTTTATTTTGGCTTTTGTTATTTCATCCTCAATTTCATGCAAGTCGTTAGTAAAAAGTAAGGGAGAAATGAGCTTGTGTTCATTGGTTAATTTCCGGCGGTTATCCTCGTCAAAATTCCATTTACCATTCATGGGTTTATCGCCATCCACAATTAGCACATTATGTTTTTTTCGCATATAGCGGTAAAACGTTTCCATCAAAAACATTTTTTTGCCTGCAAATAAATCTTGCAATTCATTTCTGGTACTGTAAAAGTGTTCCGAATCACAAACACTAAAGGAAATATTCATTGTGTCGGTAAAGTTTTTTAAATGTTCATTCAGCCTGTATTCATCGGGTAATTGATATTCAAAATTAGTGAATTGGTGCGTAGTAATAAGCAATGCGCAATTTTTATCAAAATTTTGCAAATTATTTTTATCATTTAATTGAATATAAATTACCTGATGTTTTTGTTGTTGCAGTTCTTTAGCAAAATTTCGCATGGCACCAAAAAAACCAATTACTTTTTGAATATGGTGTTGAACATAATCTGTTTCGCTTTTTATTTCCATTAGTACATAGGTCACCGATTTATCAACTTTTTTATACCAAGTATGATTTATATTGAGTTGATCACCTAATACCAAGCGCAATGTCTTATTTGTCTTTTCTTTCATATTGTTTTTTTATTTCTACATCTGTCGCTGCAATATTTTACTTCGTTCCAGCAGCTTTCCCACTTCTTCCTCCAGGTAAACGGTTTGCAGCAAGTGACACAAATTTTAGATGGTAGATTTTCTTTTTTTACACCCTTCATTTAAATCGGCAATTAAAAGCTTACACGTTTCCAATCCACACTAATTTCAGAACCTTCTGCAAGCATAACTGAATGGGGTTTTGCAGTATTTAATATCTCAAAATTCTTTCCATAAAAAGCAGCAAAATCACATTCAATTTGGTAATGATGGATGGCATTAATCATCCACCTTGGGTGGTTAATTTTATATTCAATACTATGTGTGGCATTTACTTTTGTATAACCATAATAATGCTCAAAAATAAATTCTTCCATACTCCCGGTTTCCATTTTTTGATTGCTGAATGAAGCTTCTACTCTGATACTGTTCCATGCGGATTGAACTTTCCATTGATACTGAATTTCCTTTTTGTCCTTTGATCGCCTCCATTCATGCTTAGTTGGAATGGTTACATAATGTTCTTTATAGAGTTTATTAGCAACCCATGCCACTATTTTATTGGGCACTGTTTCATTAATAAAAACTACGCCACGCCTTGTTTCATTTCCTATCTTGCGAACAACATAAAAACGAAGATTAACTTCTTCAAAAGTTCCCATGAAAGGTATAGGTATATTAAAAATGGAACTATCTTTAAATAAAAAACCCACCAGACTAACGTATACTTTGTCCTGGTAGTAATCCAGATCGACACCCTTAGGCAAATAAGGTAATAAATACGATGGCGCTATTTCATAATTTGCCATTATTAAATTTTGCCATTTAGCCTTTAGAAAAGTGTTCACTATATACTTATTTGAATGAAGTTATTCTTTCAATTATTATTTTAAGTAAGATGAATACATCCACACTAATTTTTCCTGTTCCCGGATATAATCACTCATCAATGCATTCGTTCCT
>JAYURB010000213.1:0-3802 GCA_043756425.1 Bacteroidota bacterium | reverse complement strand
CCTTTATTGGCAAATGTAGAGTAAGCACCAACCATTTCTAAAACGGAAACATCGGGCGTTCCCAGACAAATAGCCGGAACAGCATCTATGGGAGAAGTAATTCCCATTTTACGTACAATTTCTATCATTGCCTGCGGACCAAACTGCTTCATTAAATAAGCTGAAATACAATTCACCGATTCGGCCAATCCGTATTTCAATGTAAGCATACCGCCATAGGTACCATCGGCATTTTCAGGAGACCATTGCTCACCGGTAGGAAGATCGAATGTAATTCTTGTATTGGGAATTTTATAGCAAGGTGAATAACCCTCTTGCATGGCTAGAGTATATAAAAACGGTTTAAAGGTTGAGCCTACCTGTCTTTTTCCATCCTTCACATGATCGTATTTGAAATAACGATAATCAATACCGCCCACCCAGGCTTTTATTTGTCCTGTATGCGGATCCATAGACATGAGACCGCATTGTTCAATCATCTTATAATACCGAATGCTGTCTAACGGTGACAATAAGGTATCCACATCTCCACGCCATGTAAAAATCGTCATTTTAGTTTTTGTTTTAAAAACTTTATCGATTTCTTTTTTTGTTGCTTTTGCTGCTTGCAAAGACTGATACCGTTCTGTGCGTTTCATGGCATCCGTCAGAAGATCTTTATGTTCTTCCCACGGATCTTTCCCTTTCCAATGATCGTTGAATTTTTTCTGAAGATACTTCAGGTGTTCCTGCATTGCTTCTTCAGCATAGCGTTGCATGCGTGAATCAATGGTGGTATAGATGCGGAGGCCGTCTGTATACATATTATAGGGCCGTCCGGTAGAATTATTAATGTGTTCTTTGCACCATTGAGCAAGTTCGCCACGCAGTACTTCCCTGAAATAAGTAGCCATGCCGTAATTGTGATCTTCTATCCTGTACTTTAATTTAATTGGCAAAACTTTGAGTGAATCGAATTGTTGCTGAGAAAGGAAGTTATATTTCTTCATTTGGGAGAGAACGACATTTCTTCTTTCCATTGAAGTTTTTGGATTACGCACCGGATTAAAACGCGAAGGCGCTTTTAGCATACCGATGAGCATAGCGGCTTCCTGCGTGTTTAGATCAGCGGGTGTTTTTGAAAAATATGTTTGTGCAGCTGACTTAATACCATAAGCATTACTGCTAAAGTCAACTGTGTTTAAATACATGGCAATAATTTCTTCCTTGGTATATCTGCGTTCCAGTTGCGCAGAAATTATCCACTCCTGTAATTTCTGAATAATACGTTCCAGCTTATTATCGGGAGACTCGTGGAAAAGTTTTTTTGCCAGCTGTTGTGTAATGGTACTTCCTCCACCTGCTTTTCCCGCAAATAATACAACGCGCATAAGTCCGCGTAAGTCGACTCCACTATGATCATCAAAGCGAACATCTTCTGTTGCTTTAAGCGCACTCAGGAGTACAGGTGACAATTCATAATAGTGAATGTTTGTGCGATTCTGAAAAAAATATTTTCCTAGAATAACCTTGTCAGACGAATATATTTCAGAAGCCAGATTACTCTTGGGATTTTCAAGCTCTTCAAACGTTGGTAATTCTTGCCCTATATAGCCTTTAGAAGCTAAAAACAAGATCAAAAACAGAAAAACAAAGGGTATAGCAGCTAAAATCCAAAAAAAGTAAATATACTTTTTAAAGGATTGCCGCTCAGAAGCTTTGGGCATAAATCATTTAGATTCGGAAGGTGATAAATGTAGTAAAATATTGAGCAACGACGAATGTGATTTATGTTTTATATGAACGGAGGAGCAAGAATAAAATTTTGCCTTCGTAAGAGGATTAGAAAAGGTAAAAATTGTTGAAAAATTTGATTTAAATGAAACTTTAGGGACCCAAATTTTTCAAAAATAATAGGTTAAAATATAATTTAACATGATAGTTATCATGAAAGATAGTAATGCATATCATTTCCTTCTATTAAGTTCTAAAGTACATTTACACCTTTAAAAATAAAAAATATGAGAAAAATATTATTTCTATCGGTAATTACAGCTTTGATCTATTCATGTTCAGGCAATGAGCAAAAGCAGCCGGAACAAAATTCAACAAACACCAATGATTTACTTAAGGAAGACGATGCTAAAACGGCAGCAAATGATGCAAGAGGAATCGGAAAGTTTACAAATGTTGAACTATCGCCAACCCTTGATGCTGCAATGGCCAAACAAGGCAACGATATTTATGATTTAAAATGTTCTGCATGTCATAAGCTTACCAATGAAAAGTTGGTTGGTCCGGGCTGGGCAGGTGTAACAACAAGAAGGAAAGCTGAATGGGTAATGAACTTCGCTACCAATCCTGATGAAATGCTAAATAAGGATCCCCAAGCACAGGCTATGCTGGAAGAATGTCTAGTCCGCATGCCAAACCAGAACTTAAATGATGCAGAAGCCCGTTCTGTGTATGAATTTATGAGAAAAAATGATGGATTGAAGTGAAATGAAATACAAATTACAATTTTAAAAACACATCTATGAAAACTAAAGATTTTTTAAAACTGACGGCTGTCCTAATGCTTGGAGTCGTCTTAATGCAATCATGCAAACCCAAAGGCCCTTCAGAAGTTGTCGGCAATGAGTCTGCTCAAAAGGCATATGTTGCTCCCGGAAAATACGATGAATTTTACAACTTTGTATCGGGAGGATTTAGCGGGCAAATGAGTGTTTACGGTTTGCCTTCCGGAAGATTGTTCCGTGTTATTCCTGTATTTTCCGTTGACCCTGAAAAAGGATGGGGTTACAGCGAAGAAACAAAGCCGATGTTAAATACAGCACATGGTTTTGTTCCGTGGGATGATTTGCATCATATTGCTTTATCTGAAACCGAAGGGATACAAGATGGTCGTTGGGCATTTGGTAATGGCAACAATACACCGCGTATTGCCCGTATCGATTTAAAAACATTCCGTACAGCAGAAATTATTGAGATTCCTAATAGCGGAGGAAATCACTCTTCTCCTTTCCTTACAGAGAATACAGAATATGTTGTTGCCGGAACACGCTTCAGTGTGCCAATGGGAGAAAATACAGATGTACCAATTAACACCTATAAGCAAAATTTTAAGGGAACAGTAAGTTTCATCAATGTCAATAAAGACGATGGTCGTATGAATATTGCTTTCCAGATTTTATTACCCGGTGTGAATTTTGACCTTGCACGTGCAGGTAAAGGAGTATCTCACGGATGGTTTTTCTTCAGCTGTTATAATTCAGAGCAGGCAAACACACTTCTTGAAGTGAATTCTAGTCAAAAAGACAAGGACTTTGTAATGGCCATAAACTGGAAAAAAGCAGAAGAATATATGAAAGCCGGCAAAGGAGAAAAAAGAAATGTAACCTATGCGCATAACGTATATAATGAAAGTACTCATTCAGCCACATCTACTATAGAGAAGGAAGTTATGGTTTTAGATCCTGCAAATTGTCCGGACATGGTTTACTTTATGCCTTGTCCAAAATCACCTCACGGTTGCGATACCGATCCTACGGGTGAATATATAGTAGGCAGCGGTAAGCTGGCAGCAATCATTCCTGTATTCTCTTTTACAAAAATTCAAGAAGCAATTAAAAGTAAAAATTTTGACGGCAACTATCAGGGCATCCCTGTTTTGAAGTACGATGCAGTGTTGCATGGAGAAGTTAAAAAGCCGGGCTTAGGTCCACTTCATACTGAGTTTGACGCCAATGGGAATGCTTACACCTCTTTCTTCGTTTCCAGTGAAGTAGTAAAATGGAGATTAAGTGATTTACAGGTGCTTGAT
>JAYURB010000212.1:0-9292 GCA_043756425.1 Bacteroidota bacterium | reverse complement strand
CTATATTTAACACTATAGATGGAAAGCTGAGAGCAACAATAAAATATAAAATGTACTTCGGGTAATATCGCTTTATAATCCCGGCCAATCCATGATCCGTTACCAGTCCGATTCGTGCACACATTTCCTGAACAGAAACAATCAACGGATAGGTCATTACAGCAGTCCATAAGAACTTGTTGCCGTATTGAGCGCCGGCTTGAGAATAGGTTGCTATTCCTGAGGGATCATCGTCACTAGCTCCGGTTATTAATCCCTGCCCTAAATTCCTGAAAAACCTTTTAAACCGGGACAAAATTTCTTTATACATTCTGGGATTGATAAACCTAAGGTAAAACTATTCATTCTTTTGATTTTCTCTAATGGTATTATGTTTAGTTATTAGGAAGTTTTAACACTATTTTTTAAAAATATATAAAAGAAAATTCATATTTTCGCTACCTGTATTTCTTAATTCTATAATGATGAAAAACTATTTGACTTTATTAATTTGCTTCTTGGCAATAAATTTTATAAACGCTCAGACTCAGGGACCTTTTTTCCCAGCTGATTATACTACCTCCGGAAGTGGATCCTCTTGGGGTAATTTAGGAGGTGTTGCATACGTTGATAACAGCCCTGCATATGCTGATCTGGCGCAATATCCAACGTGCAATAACTTTTTATGTTATCATTCTAATATGGCTGAGTTTAAAGGTTTTGGTTTTACAATTCCTTTAAATGCTACCATTACAGGAATTGAAGTTGAGATTTTGCAGCGGGTAAATTCTCCGGGCGGTGGCATACATGATTCCATTCTTATGCTTGCCATAAATGGTAACACTTTTGGATACAATTATGCCAGTCCCTTTAACTGGTACGATACACCACTTCAAAATTATTATGGCTCTACATCAGATACTTGGGGTCATATATGGACTCCTGCTCAAATAAATGATTCTACTTTCGGACTGAATTATATGATAACAGATACTTCATACGATCAGACTGCTTCCGTAGACCACCTGGTAATGACAGTTCATTATCAGACAGGGTCAGGTATTTCTTCACAAACTTCTAATCCATGGATAATAGGATTTAATAATGCTACTCTGCGGGTTTCCGGTGAATCTTCTTTTATTAAAAGCGGAGGCAGAATTCTTATTGTGAATACAAATGGAGCAATAGTTGCTGAAAAAGTATTTGAGCAGGGCGCGGATCGTTTAGATTTTGGACTTGATGCTTCACTTTGGGCAAGCGGATTGTATTCCGTAAATATTCTTTCCAATTCAGGAAACAGAATGTATAGAAAGGTAATGCTCTCCAGATAAATAAATCTTTTTACGTATAATATTTAAACAGAATTATTTGTTTCTATCTATCTGTTATCGGGTTACCACCAATCTGCTAAAGATGTTTTCTCCCTTCGTTGTGTTTATTTGAATAGTATAAACGCCCTCCTTGAATATTTCATTACCAACAGCGTTAATTTCGAATACTGCATCTTTTTGATAAACCATTTTTCCAGCTATGTCAAAAATTCGAATTGAAAATATTTCGTTTCCTAATTCAATTTGAAATAATCCGCTTGTAGGATTTGGATAAACAATTAATCCTGAGGTTTTACTACTTGTTGTATTTATCGATGAAGGGTTGCACGTTAGATCATTTATTTTTTCCCAGATCTGATTGCAGAAGAGCGTAGTTACTTCGGAAGCGGGGGAGTTTGGAGAGTCTCCCATTCTCACAAAAACAAGTCCTTGCGATCGTGAAATGCTTAAAATTTGACCATTCTTTCCCAAGCCGGAAAACATATCGTTTGGAGCCTGCGGAGCATAAGAACTCGGAAAAACGGTTTGAAGTGTAGGAACCATATACGATTGCTTTCCATTCAACCACCAAAGATATCCATAGGAATAATTCAGTGCTTGTGATGTATTTGTCATTTGATTGATGTACGCTGTATCGTACAAAAGTGTATCAGTATTCCAAATACAATTATTTTGAATCAACAATCCATATCGGGCCATGCTTCTTGCCGTACTAAAATATACATTATCGAAATCGACAGTAAACCATAATCCCGACATGCCGGTTGCGTTTTTTAATCTTGATGTAGTATAGGAGTTGATGTTTGTTCCTGTTGCATTTGTCAATACGCTTTCGAGTAATGTATAAGGAGCATTATGATATGCCCAACGTGTGCCCGGATCAGCGAGGTAAATTAAGCAACTGTCAATTGTGCAATGATTATCTGCAACGCCATCATCAAGACCGGTTGTCATGGTAAGTTGATTGACAATTTTAATAGTATCTTCCTGTTGGGTGGTGCAATTTGTCCAGCCGGCGCCAAGATATTTTGATGTTGTATCGTTAATGGAAAGGTAGCCTTCTTCCTGCGCTTTTCCCACGAGAAAAGATGTAATGGTTTTTCCGGCAGAAGCCCAATACCAAATACTGTCTCTAATAAAAGTGCCGAAATATTTTTCTAAAACAATTTTTCCGTCTTTCAAAACGACGAAAGCTTTTGTGTTTTCCTGTCCGAGAAAATTGTATAAAGTATCTATTTTATCCTGGCACCATCCCAAAGAAGCCGGTGCAAGAGTATCCCATACCGTTGTACTGCTAAGAGGAGGAAAGTAAAGATTTTGGGCTTTGCTTTTTGAAAGAAAAAAAGTCAGGCAAACGATGAGTACTATTTTAGAATTCATATGCTATTTATTTAATGGAAACATTTGGTAATAAAATAAGCCGGTCAGGCATTTAATATGCTTTCCAACTCACCTTTGATGTTGTTAAGCGGAGAAGCAATAGCATTTACATATTGATAGTTGCCTTCCCTGTTTTTATTAATGGATAGTTGAATGGGACTCGCTTCACTTTGAATAGCATTGGCTTTGAATTGATTTTCTTTTTCATCGTAAACAACATAAGGTGCACCCGATGATCCAAAGCGGAAATAACCTTTGATAAGATAGCGATTTCCATCCATAACGTAATCACCGCCAACTCTGTCTTTAAAGAGCGACCAGTTATCGGCAAATCCTTCAATGACGGCTTTATTGGTCATTCTTCCTAACAGGCTGTTGGAGGAACTTTGTATGCAATAAAGATTTTTTTCATTATCGTCGAGAATGTTATAATTGATGTCAATACGAGGAAGTTTTTGAATTATTTCCTGACTTGTATTTACAATTCTGTATAGAGAGATGTCGTCGCTGTAAAAAGCTTTGACGAGTTCGAGTTCAATAAGAAAAGTATGTCGGTTCAATGACGGCTCATGAAAATAATTGTTTGGAGTAAATTGCTTTGTAAGATTTGAATCGTCATAAAATGAATTCTGTCTGAATTGAACAATTAAATGCGGAGTACAGATTTTTAATGCACTTAAGCTTACCCAACGTGTATCAAAATTTATTTGTCGTAACAACTCAACAAGATTTTGGTTGATGTTCGAATCCTGACTTGAAAGGTAGCGTTTATGAGTAGCTGGATTTAGCGGGAAATACTGGGCGAAGAATTCATTTTTTGCAGTATCTAAAAAAGGTTGAATACGCATTTTATAAATTTCTTCATCGATGGAATTAAAAATTCCTGCTTCCGACCGTAAATTGTGAGCGACAGTTAAAATAAGTCCATTGCCAATATGAAAAGCGCATATATTATTTCCAAATTGTTTCCGCGCAGGTTCATCAATGTTATAGGCCCACATAATCCTGAACAGGGGAGAGGTTTGTTCGTGGATTAATTCCAGTTTTTTATCTATCATAATAGCTATTGATGGATTTGAACCCAATTTTAAATTACTACCCGGATTCAGTAGAATTTTTGAAAAACAAAGATACTATAATCATTCGGGTTTTTCATCGAAAGTTAAGCCGGACCTTTTTAATTTTCGAAAACAAAAGGGTCAGGAAGTATCTATTTTTTTGCTTAGTTTTTTTTCTTCTACCTTATTAAGTTCACATTGTCTTTTGAATTTAACAGAGAAAGAAGCAAGAGATGTATTAGAGTATTTCAGAAATACTGAAGAAAGTTAAAATTTGTAGATATTGTTCCAAAGGAATAGTGCCTTATGTATTAAAACTTTATTGAGTTTTAATACATAAGGCACTAATGTAAATCACCTATTATTATATGTGTTTTTTATTTACTGCTTATATCCGCTTGCTTATTCTTTTGGTTCTACACCGCTATCGACCGGAGCCATTTGTTTTCCCTGAACGCCAAAGTCAGTATTTCCTGTTTTAACAACGGGTCTTCCAAACACTAAATTAATACCAAAGTTGAAATGAAGAGTATTGTGTGATAGTGGATTTATGGTGCCAATTAAATTATCGGAAATCATATAAATCTGTACAGGACCTGCATTGACTGATAATCCTGCGCCAACATTGTTCCAGTGCTGGTTAATCATAGAATAATTAACGGAAGCAGCCAAATGGCTGTTTAGTTTTCTATTATAGGAAGCAGTAACAGAAGGCTGAACTGTTTGACGGAATATTTCTGCATGTAGAAGTCCTGTTACATTTGACTTTGCATTAATCTTAAAACATGCATTTAAATAGCCATGCGTTGGCAGGCTTGTACTATAAGAATCCGTATTCTCTGTCGGCCCGAAAGAGTTGGTCATAGTATCTAAAATATTACCCCCTCCTGAGCCATTATCGTTTATAAATTTATTGATGTCAATTCCATCAAACTTGTAATTGCCTGATTCGGCTATATAGCTTTTGGTATTACTTTTCCATTTAATAGAACCGAGGTCAATGACGCTGGCCATAAATTTCCAACGATCGTTAAATTTATAAGTAGTTCCCAAATCAACTGCAAAGCCGACATTTTTTAAGCCAAATAAATAGCTGTCTGAACTTCCTTTTTTAGCGTTACTTTTTGAGGAAGTATGAATTACATAGTCTGAGTTTAATTCTAACTGGTAATCGTCCGGTGCTGTGTAAAAGCTAAGATTGGCTTTACCGGATGAAAAATTTTCCATTCCATACAGGTACTTCAATTTACCACCGACAGTTACTTTTTGATTTACCTCACGTGCGAAACCAATGGCATATTCTCTGTGATGTGTTATATCGAAATTGGTTCTTCTAAGAACAATTTCCTGTCCAATGAATGGGCCATTTCCTTTTAATATTAAATCAAATAATTCTTTAGGGAAGGTCAAATTGAAATTGCCTTTTTCTGAAATATTAAATGTAAAATAATTTTTCTTCCATGCAAATCCACCTTCGATAATATTCGAGCGAACAGATGCTGAAATGAAATTTTTATCACTTAATTTGCTTAAGGCATAATCAACCTGAATTGCTACGGAATCGTCTGCCCTTACATGGTGCAAATCTCTCCATGTAAAGCCGCTGTTGGTGAACATAAGCGAGGTAGAACCCAGCATAGGAATGCCAACATACATTTTGTCTTCAGGTATTAGCGATGGATTTACCTGTGTGGCTTGGCCTATCCAATCCATATTGAACAGCGTCAGTGCCTGTTGAGCAAATCCGAACGTAACGCTCAGTAATAATGTTAGGGTAAAATATATTTTTTTCATGTTTGTGGATTTTAAGTTTTTTTTTAGTATGATTGATTGTTTTTAGAAATCAATTTTTAATTTGGTTTTCACACCAAGTTTGAAATCAATTTTATAATCATCGTATATTTCAACCATGGAAGTTGGAGCATCCTTAGTTTGAATTTCTCCCTTAATTAATACTTTTTTAGCTTTGAACAGGTTTTGTAAACGAGTTCCGGCAAAAGGTTCATCACACATTCTTCTTGTCGGTATGGTGGTTCTTCCATCCGCTTCATATTCTGCTGCTTCAATGAGATGATTCTGCGAATGATCTAATAAAGAATCAACCACTGTAAAGTTGTCATCCAGGAAATAAACTTGAGTGTAAACGTTAACCGGAAATCCATTTGAAATGTTTAGTCTGAAATCAGCGGATTCAATTTCTTTAATTTCTCCAATACTGAAATCAAGCGTATCTTGAACTGTAAAGCCGGCTGCATAACCTCGAAGCGGAATTTCCATTTTTATATCTGCACGGAATTCACTTGAATCACTCATGAAGTTATAAGAAGGCAATGGCGAATTAATTCCGGCATCGATATCGTAAATAAACTGGCGCGGAGCACCGTTAATGACTTGTTGAATATTACTATTGTTTTTGTCAAATACAATTGTTGTGACCGCCTGCTGACCGAACATTAAAGGATAATCGATAAGAGGTGATGGAATTGGACCTGTTAAGGATGTTTGTGTTCCATCGCCATTGACTGCTTTCAACTGAACAATTGTTGCATCCAGTGGCATACCAAAGGAATTCTTTAAAGTAATTGTCAATTTCGGATCATCGAAATAAATGGTCCCTGATTTTATATTGTTAAAAACACCAAGCTCCGAAGTGCCTGAAGGCATCATAAATTCACTTTGTCCGAAATACCCAAAAAGACTCGCCGGTGTAATCTGATCAAAAGAAGTTGTTACGTCGAAATTCTTATTTAATGTATTAAGCGTTGAATTGGAATTGTTAAATGTAATCGTATATATGATATTCACCCGATTAGGTGTGCCGTTAATGTTTGTCTTCATATTGTAATCAGACAAATCGGAAACATCCTGCACATTAACGGACTGATTGGTATATGCATTAAACGGAATATCTTTTGTAAAAGGTTGTCCGTTTTTAGTAGCATCGGGAATGGAAATGTTCAAAACTCCATCGTGAGGAATATCGGAGCTAATATTAATTCTCAAATCGCCTTTACGAAATGTTAAAGAATCAATTTGCTCATTATTAGAGAATGTCAGCGGCATAACAAATGGAGCTACTTTTGTAATACTTCCATTTTGATAGATCGTACTACTATCCGAATAGCTTAGCAAAAGCGTCTGAGCATTTGATTCATCTACAGGGGCAAAAAATTCATACCCATGCCTGGAATAAATGTTAGAAGTGTAAACCAGGTTGACCGTATGGTCATTGTTTACCGAAATCATTCCGTTTCCATTTGCACCGGTAATATCACCGATAGAAAGTTCTGAATGAATTAGCGGTACAGCAAATTCCGGGTTCAGTTCATTTGAAGTAACTTTGTTGAAGTCAAAGTCTTCCTGTTTCATACAGCTGCCTAGCAGCAATGCAAACATGGAGAAGATTACAAGAGTTTTTCTTTGTAGAATTTTCATTGTTTCGTGTTTTAAGAGGGGCTTTTCCCTGAACACTCATTACGGCTTCAATTCGGCGTTGTTTTCTGATAAACAGCAAGAATATTACACGCAAACAATGATGAGGAAGTTGTATTAATCCATTTTTTTAAGAAAAAGTAAATATTTCTATTGATTATTAATTGAAAATCTTTCAGAAAAGGTTTGGAAAAAAATCAAAAAAGAATTAAGGAAAAGATAATTTTTTTAAATATTTACTTTCTAAAAGAATAAATAGAGGCTATTTTTCAAATTCAAATTTTAGCTGGGATTCTGAAATAGTAAAGGTTTTTCGGTGAAAAGGCGATAGTCCGGATGCAAAAATTGCTTTTCTATGTTGAAGCGTACCGTATCCTTTATTGTTTTTCCAATTATATACAGGAAAATCTGCGTCAAGGGCATCCATGAAATCGTCGCGATAGGTTTTGGCAAGAACAGAAGCTGCTGCAATTGACATGTATATGCCATCTCCTCCAATTACACATTGATGGTTTATTCCGGGAAATTTTTTAAAACGATTGCCGTCTATGAGTAAAAGTTCAGGGGCTATCTTAAGTTGTCTGACTGCACGATGCATGGCGAGAAAAGAAGCATTGAGTATATTAATAGAATCAATTTCTTCGTGTGTAGCTGATCCAACAGCCCAGCTCAATGCTTCTTTTTCTATTATTGGCCGAAGTTTGTGACGAACTTCTTTGGATAATTTTTTGGAATCGTTTAATAATTCATTCTTAAAATCAGGCGGAAGAATTACAGCAGCTGCAAATACTGGTCCTGCCAGACAGCCGCGACCTGCTTCATCGCAGCCGGATTCTACAAGATGTTTTTGAAAATATTGCTTAAGCATTGATAAATGAATATTAGAACCTTTCGACACTTTTCCAGAGACCATCAGCCGTTTTTTGCCATGAAAAATTCTTTTGTCTGGCAAGTCCTTTCTCAATAAGTGTATTTCTTACAATGGGATCAACATAAATTTTTTGCATGGCTTCAGCAATTGAATCCGGTGAAAATGGATTGCAAAGCAAAGCAGAATTTCCGGCAATTTCCGGCATAGATGTTACAGTAGAAGTAATAACCGGCACACCACTACGCATGGCCTCTAATAAAGGAATTCCAAATCCTTCAAAAGTGCAAACATAAGTTAAAGCAAAAGCGGATGCTGTTATATTAAGGAGCTCTTCCGACGATACCCGGCCGGTAATAATTACTTCTTCCTTAAACTTCATTGCATTAAGTGTATCTTCCATTTCTTTTGTCCACCACCTTTTTTGTCCAACAAGAAGAAGCTGCAGGTTAGAAGAGCTAGAATTTTTAAAAATATCGAAAGCCCGTAAAAGATTAGCAATATTTTTCCTTTGGTGTAATGCACCTACAAATAAGAAATAGGGCTTATCTCTTGAAAAGGAATGCATGGTTTTAATTTTTACTGCATCACTAACCGGTTTAAAACTTTCATTTACGCCATTATAAACGACATCTATTTTTCCCGGATCTGTTCCGTAACAATTTACTATATCACGTTTAGTAAACTCAGAAACTGCTGCAATGCGATTTGCTTTATTTACAAATTTTGGAAAGTAGTATCTATAGTATAACCTATTAAAGAGAGGAAGGTCTTTTGGGTAATGTTCAAAATTCAAATCGTGAATAACGGCAAGTGATGGTACTTTTGACGACAAGGACAAATAACCATCCGTGCCAATAAAAAGTTCCGGTTTGTATTTTTTAAATATTCCCGGCAGACTCCATTCATACCAGGCGTACCAAAGCAAAGGATGACGTGCCGGAGGAAAAGCTACAACAGGAGTAATGTTTTTTGAAAAAAGAAAGGACGCATCAAATGGCCTGTCGAAAATGAAAATAAACTCGTGTTGAGAATACCGGACAGTAAGCCTTTTCATGGTTTCATAAGTAAAATTTCCAATGCCTTCCATTTTTCCCGGTAAAAGCATTCTGGTATTTACTGCAATTCTCATGGTGCGAATGTAATAATTAATAAAGATGTTGATAAATAGCCTGTCTTTAACAGGCTTGCAATTCTGCTTACGATCAAAATCAGTATTTTTGCAGGAATGAAATTCCCATCCC
>JAYURB010000211.1:0-3818 GCA_043756425.1 Bacteroidota bacterium | reverse complement strand
GATAACATTTTAGAAATATCATTTCCTTCTTTTGGTACATCCACTACAATTTCATCACCGGGCTCTACATAAAATATGGTATTGAAAACCGGAGTTTTAAATTCAATAAGATAATTTCTTTCAATGTTGACTTTGATTTCAAAGTGCCCGTCCAGAATGGGTGCCGGATCAATTTCACGACTGCGACTCATTAAATTTCTGTCAATTACAACCTGAATATGACCGGTAACATCAGGAGGAAAATTTCCTTTAATGGTAAAACTGTTTTGCGCAATTGCAGTATTACAAAAAAGAATTAGGGCAAAAATAAATTTATACTTTTTAATCATTTTGGGTGGGGGATGTAAGAATTGCAAAAGTAAGAAATGTGAGGTTAAGATTCAGTGAATGATTCAATTATTTTAATTTGGAGGAGTAAAGATCAATCGTCCGTTATAGGTATTTTCAATTTCTTTTCTGTTTAACATTTCCTTTCTGACATTGCCATTTAAGTATAATTTCGATTGATTATTGTAATTTCGGCTCATAAAATTGCCCGATTGGCCGCTGGGACTAATATTATAGCCTGTTTCAGGAGTGGCAAAATCGAGAGTTCTACGCAAAGCTGGTGCGAGATTAACGAAATATTCACCTTGAGAATTCAGATCAAAGCCCTGATTATTTACAGTTTCAAAACCTCCCGGATCAGGATATGGGCCTATATTGAAAAGCTCATCCAATGGTTTTTGTTTACCGATAATATGTTCAATTTTCATCTTATGCACTTTCTTCCATAACCATTGGGAAGGATCCGGCCCTAACTGCTTTATTAAATCAACAATGGTGCTATCGTATGACTCAGAAAGAATCATAGCTTTAGATTCAATTACTTCTTTTGTCTTTGCATTATCCCACCAAAGTGATGTGTCATTATGAAGCAAAGTATGTACGGAGCATTTCAAAGCATGGGTTTTCAAAAAGGCCTGAAAATCCCTTTCTCCTAATTCATCGGCAAAAGTGTTTTCTAATACATGATAAAGCCATTTATAATAAATGACAGGAGCTATATCTGTTAAATCATGACTACCATTCCATTGATCAAGAATTTCTGCTGCACGCTGATGTATTTGGCTTTTCAATTTTGAAACAGCCGGCAAGCCGTCCAACATGACTTGTGCATTTTTCTCAGATATTGGATTTATATTATCTGTATTCATTTTCTGCATATCTCTAATGCTGAATATTTTTTTTGAATGCAGAAGCTGATTAATTCTAATTAACCTGTCAACCGGTGTATAGTACCCTGCAAAAAAAGGTACACTATCCGTTGAAGGAGCATTATTTGCTGAAAGAACAACCCCTCGCGGTGGATTTTCTTGCTGGGGGTTCTCACTAAAATCATAATAACCCAGCCAATCGTCAGGACCGGAGCCATCTAGAATAAGGTTTGGGTTTAAATCCGGACGACGTTTTACAATTTTTGCGGCGGCATACCAAGCAATATTATTTTGTGCATCTCCGTAAACAACATTTAAACCGGGAGCAGCAATAGCGGATACTGCATGTCTGAAATCGTCAAGAGAACATGCATGTGACATATTCCATGTAACCTCCGGAAGATTGGCAGGAAATTTTAAAAGTGTCCAGCATACAGAAACCGGAGCTGCTGTTGTAGCGGCAAACTCCGGTAAAACATCACTGCATATTGGACCATGAGAAGTTGTTCTGCACGGTAGGATGACAGCTGTACTATCTTTCACATAAATAATTTCATTACGGACAGAAATTTTTTCCCACTGATCATTCCTCTTAATAAGAGCAGTGTCGGAAGGATTCACCTGTTCAGCATAAAAGTCGAGATCATCGTTCTCAAGTATGGTCAGTCCCCAGGCATGATTCAGATTATGTCCGAGGGCAGGGAAAGGAAAGCCCGCAAGAAAACTTCCATAAATACTAAATCCGGGACAATCGAGGTGAGCTTCATACCATGCAGCCGGCTGCTGAACACCTATGTGCGTATCATTTTCAAAAAGCACTTTTCCGCTTTCACTTTTTTCTGCACTAATTGCCCACGAATTACTACCGGACCAGATTTTTATCGGAAGCAAATCCTCAATACTCGTAAATACAGAATCCATAAGAATTGTTGCAGACGTATCCTTTGCCTGATATTTTGTCTCCATTCCAATATCAGTCATATATTTTTCGCCCCATTCTTTATTAATTCTGGTCATAAGCGGATCTGTCTTGAAAGCCTGTTGAAAATTATACGACATAAAATCTGCAATCAGGTAAACATCCTTTATAGTAAATTTTTCTTTCGGTATGCCGAGCAATAAAAATTCAAAGCGTCTTCTTTTTGTTTCAATAAAATGATTGATTCCATCGACGTAAGCAAGCATAGCTTTTTTCCATGGCTCATCGGTATTAAGCATAAATTTTTTAGCAGCATCTTCGGCGCGTTTGTTGATTCCAAGCATTCGGAAAAACTTATCGATTTCTAATGTTTTACTGCCAAAAATTTCCGACAAACGACCGGAGCTCACACGTCTGACGATTTCCATCTGGAAGAGTCTTTCTTTAGCATGCACATAACCCAGGACACGAAATACATCTTCTTCATTTTGCCCATAAATATGGGGTATTCCGTAATTGTCGAAATACACTTTCACTTCAGCCTTTAGATTAGGCATTTCAGAAGTGCCGGAATAAACGGGCTTCTGCATCTGAAAATAGATGTAGATAAAAAGAAAAATTCCTGTCAAAAAAATAAACAGGTAGAAAAAAAATCTTTTAAGTATGCGCATAGGTAATAATGGGTCCTCTAAAATGAGTATCCAAAGCGTTTTAGTTTATTCTCGCTTTTTCTCCATTCCTTTTCAACTTTCACAAATAATTCAAGAAATACTTTTTTTCCGAGGAAACGTTCCATATCAATTCTGGCTTCTGTCCCTACTCTTTTTATATCCTCTCCACCTTTACCAATTAATATTCCTTTTTGTGATTCTCTCTCAACATAAACTGTTGCAGAAATTTTTATAATACTTCCTTCCTCTTTGAAAGTTTCAATTTTTACTTCGGCTGCATAAGGGATTTCCTGTTGATAGTGAAGCATAATTTTTTCACGAATAATTTCGCTTACAAAAAAGCGTTCGTTGGCATCACTTAAGCTATCTTTTGGAAAATAAGGAGGTGCTTCAGGAATAACTTCAAGCAGCGTTTGAACAATTATTTCCGTATTAAAGCCTTTCAAGGCTGAAATCGGAATGACGGCAAAAGGCTTTAGCTTCTTTTTCCATCCATGAACAAGCTTGTTAATTTCATTCTGGGTAGAAAGGTCAATTTTATTCAGGATAACAACTATGGGAGTTTTTATGGATAATAGCATTTCCATAATTTTCTCATCCATGTATGTCTCAGTTAAGTCGGAAATAAACAAAATACAATCAGCATCCTCCAGCGTCGCCTTTACGAAATCCATCATTTTTTCCTGCAGGAGGTAGTGAGGTTCAAGCAGTCCTGGAGTATCGGAAAATACAATCTGATATTCCTCTTTATTTAATATCCCCTTAATTCTATGCCTGGTTGTTTGGGCTTTGTGTGTTACAATAGATAACCCTTCACCAACCATTTGATTCATTAAAGTCGATTTACCAACATTGGGCTTTCCTATAATTCCTACAAAACCGGCTTTATGAGCCATTTTCTCAATATTTTAATATTAATTAGTATAGTAAAAGAACGAATTATATCTTTGCAGTCCAAAATAAGAAATAAGGCAAAAAAGCTTAAAAATATAGTGTGGGGTGGATCCGTCAATTGACGGATCGTTGGGCTCA
>JAYURB010000210.1:0-3821 GCA_043756425.1 Bacteroidota bacterium | reverse complement strand
AAAACTGATGAAGCAGTTGGAGGCTTATTGTTTCGATATTTTTTTGAACGCAAAGCTATCTTTTTCGGACTTACTCCCCAACTTTTAATCCTGACCCAAAATATGTCTGAACCTTGAAAGGACGGATTAAAGGATTTACTTGAAGAAATAATAAAAAAATAAATAGTAGGGAAGAAAATATTTTTATTGTTTTTTATTCTACTATGTGCTATACAAATAAAAAGTTAGAAAAAGACGAATATCTTGTAATGAAAGTAGGTGCATTTCAAGCAAATCCCTTAATCCTTTCTTTCAAGGTTCAGACAATTTTCTACCGCTGGGCGAAGTCTTAAGCGCGAAGTACAAATACCAATAAATGTTCTGCAATTAACTCGAGCGCGTGATTTAATTACGTACGTTTTCCCGAGCTAGTGAAAATAGACGAATAAAATTCTTTAGAACTTTAGATGCCGCGTCGTGGACGAAGTCACGCGCTCAAATTGATAGCAGTACAATTAATAAAGATTCCGTTTCGCGCTTAAGACTTCGCCCAGCAAAGAGAGCAGACGCAAGGATCGTTTATATTCCAATTAACGATAGGCCCGTAAGCCTGATCATAGTTTCCTTCGGCTGTAATCGGAAATAACCAGCTTCCAAGATCATTGGGACCAGAAAAATAAGTATTATTATTTACTGAATATATATCAGGAATGTTTGAATTATCAATTTGATCTTTCCCGACTTGGTAATATGCATAAAGGCCAGCTTTCCAATCTGTTCCACAAATTGGTGTGCAAGCCATACACGCTGTTTGAGTTCGCATGTATTTTACAGAATGATCGTAGGTCGTTTTTTGTTGGTGGTTCTCAATCCATAAGTATTGATTTTTTTGATCATCAATGGATTGCCAATTAATGTGTGGTAACTTAATTCGCATTACATCTCCTGTTAGACCAAAATCTCTTAATATATATTCTCCATTGGATGTTGTTTGTTGATTTGAAATAATATTTAAATCAGAATTTACTTTTGTTGTAGTGTTCGGGTTAGTACACTCAATGTAATCATTATCAAGGTCATCTTCCCACCCAAGCCACCATCGGTCCCAGCCACAAACCATATTAGACATACCAGCGCCACCAAGCTGCGTCGTAATTCCCCAATTCTGCGGTCGGAATGGAAAGGTATGCTTACCGGCTCCAGTTCCTGAATGAAAATGATCGCTGCCAAATAACGCATGAAAAAATTCTTCGATAATAAAATCTTTTGCTATTGGGGTGCCGCACATAAAAAAGTCGCAACCAGCATCCACGGTATAATTGGTACTTATATAAGTTGGTGGGCTTGTTTGAAACGCTCCACCATGACAACCATGTCCTGCACCGCAGTAATTATTGTAGTAGGAATTACCATAACAAACGATTAAAAAATCAATACCCTGATTAGGAAGAGGATTTTTTATACTACCATGTTGACCAGGTCCAAAATCGTAATTATCAAAATCTGAAATTGGATGTCCATGAGCTGTTCCATATAGTTGAAATTGCTGGTCAATAGCTTGTATTAAAGTATGATATCCGGGATATGTAAAAAGAGAACCACCAAAAATGGATGCAATAGAAGAACATGGCAAATGAATAACATTTGTTAAGTAATCACCGATAACTTTGAATTGACCAAGCGATGCCTCATATAAATATTTTGAAAAATACGCTGTCGGAGTATTAGAAGCTACGTCATCAAAGTAATCATTAGGTTGAAAGGGCAACCCTCCGGGTGGCCAACATTGATTATTAATTGGATCACACCGAGAACTATTTCCACCAGATAAAGTAATGTCAAAATCTTGAGTTTCCCCGAAATATGAATTGCCTGTTGAAGCATATCTAGATGAAATAACAATAGAATTATCACCACCAACTATTCGTAGGTGCGTTAGACCATTCACAGTTTGAATTGTCGGAACATTGGGGACAGTAAAAGAAATTGAAATTGTTCCATTTGCACCGGCGTTTCCGGAGCTCCCTAAAAATTCAGTTGTGGGACTATAATAGCCATTACCATCAAAGTCAATCCAGGCTCCGAAATATTGATTATTATCACTTCCAAAACTAACCTGCAAGGTATATGTATTTCCTGCAACTAAGGTCGTAGTCTGAGTTCCTCCTCCATTGAAATATGTGTAATGGTTTGGCGAATTACAAGTATTTGTAGTTGTATTATCAAGCGTATTTAAGACGACTCTGGTGATATTGTCATTGTTACAGCCACCATCATGTTTTGAAGGTGAATATAAATTAGCGCCTGGAGCACCGGTTTGATCAAATTCAACAAATGCCAATAGGACTCTAAGTGGTTTTATAGGTGTGGTTGTGGTAATGTCATATCCATATTTCGAGTTTTGAGTAAATTGGCAGTAACAAGAAATGTAAATAAGAGATAGGAATGTAAATGGAAAGATAAATTTATTTTTCATAGAAATTGATTTTAAAAGTTTTGACTATTTTCTTTTTATTGAGTATGCTAATTAGATAAAAACCATCTGTTGGGAAGTTCAATACATTATTTGTATTTCTGCTAATATTTTTAGTAAGAATAAACTGTCCAAGTAAATTTTGAACAAATAATGTTACATCAGAATTCCCATTGATGAATATGCAATCAGTATTATAATTATTTACAATTTTAAATTCCTCTTCTTCCTGACTCAAGTGATTTATGCTCATCATGCCATTTGACCAGGGTTGTACATATAAATTAATTATTCCACCGTCAACATTTCCGGGATTTCCTAAATAGTTATAAATAACCACACTATCACGGGCATGGCAGTACGAATCACATAGTAATATTTGATCGCCCGGGGGTAAAATAATTTGTATAAATCTCTCTCTAATGTTACAGTCAATAAAATAATCATAACTAAATCGACCTTGTCCACGAGGTGATTGTGAAGGAAATGGTAATGAATCAGAATAAAATAATTGGGGGTCCCAGGAGATTTTTAATGGTAAAATTCCTTTAAAAAATCCAAAAAAATATTGTGAAGGAAAATAATCAGCTCCAGGTATAGTTGACGTAACATTTGCTTTATAACCTTTACACCCATTAGCACATGATGCATTGTCCCATATTCCAAAGAATTTTGTTGTGTCTAAATCGATCCTTTTAACGCCGTATAAACTGTCTTGAATATCATACGAATAACTTGAAGCTGCGTTATCAAATCCTAAATAAAGAGTATCTTTTTGTCCGTTTCCATCTTCAGCATAAATGGGAAATACCCATGCTGGTTGAGTTGTAGCCCATGGAATCGAATAGATTGTTTGGGAATGTGATGCAGAAGCTATTGACAATAAAAAGAAGATCAAAACAATTTTTCTCATAGAAGTGAGGTTTAACAAAAAATAATTATATAATCTTACATCAAAGATATAATATATTTCAAGATATCAATGGTAGTACAAAAAAAAAATTGCTGTACTATTTCCAGTTGCTAGTTGATATTGCAGATAAAGAAAACGCATTAATTTAATTTTATAAATTTTCTATAAATTTTCTATAAATTGAGAGTGTTCATAATAAACTTAACGAAGTTAATCCTGGGCGATCTTTTTACACGAATTATAAATAAATACTCTGCAATAAAATCGAGCATGTGACTTCGTCCATAACGGAAGGAATAATTAACCTGCCTATATTTCTCAATCTGGAAATAAAAGGGTAAAAAAAAATGGGTAGAATTTTTAAAGCCGCGTCGTGGACGAAGTCAAGCGCTCAATTTGAAAGCAGTACAATTAATATAGATTCCGTTTCGCGTTTAAGACTTCGTCCAGCAAAGA
>JAYURB010000209.1:0-9332 GCA_043756425.1 Bacteroidota bacterium | reverse complement strand
TTAATAATGCGGCAGAAGCAATAATTAGATATTTTTTCATGATAGATGGTTTATTAGGTATTTTATTTTTAGAAATTTTCTTATACAAAGAAACTCATATTAATACCGTGGATAGTTACATAATTTAATTAAAGGGTTATATAATTCACACTATTTGTATAAAAGGAAGGCATCACATATCTAAAATCAATTGTGAGCACAAATAAATTATATTATTCCTTGTAATTATTTTTTCGCCGTGATTCAAATTCTTTGCGGGGGTCTAAATCATTCAATTCTCTCATTTTGGAATAAGCACTGAGTAGAGCTTCAGGAATTTGTCCTTGATACTCAATTTTATAAAATGAAAAACCATTGTATGGAATTACATTTTCATTATTCGAAAAATGAACCTGATTTATCACTCCTTTATCTGTAAAATATTGAAGGAAGGCTTCTTTTCTTTCTTTATTCAAATGCCCATATTTATTAGAGATGAAAGAGGAATCAACAAAAGAGTAACATTTTTCCTGTATGGAAAACAGTAAAGAATCCTTAGTTTGCTTTTCCAGATAACGTACAAAAACAGTATCTTTTACAGACAGTTTGTTTATTTTTTCGGAATCAGCTTCTGTGAAGGATTTGTCAGTAATGCTATTTGCATGCATGAAATACTTTTTTTTAGCTTCATAAAATAGAATGTATTCCTTCTCTTTTGCCGCGTATAATTGTGGAAGTACAGTAATATCCGTTTTAGGATATTTCACTAGAAAATCAGCCATTTTTTTAACAAAGCCTTCCTGGCTATTATTTAAGGTGTGTTGACGCATTTCCCATTTTAAGGTCAGGGACTTTTCAATTTCTCTTTCTAGATTTTTTACTTTTGTTCTATAGGGCGTTGTAGCCGGTTTTACAAATATGTTTTCGAGCAAATCAAAAACAATGTCTTTCAAATGAAATTTAGGGTTTCTCAAATTTCCGGTAATGGGTATTTCGTAGTCAATTACATTTCCTCGTTCACGGATAAATGACATTATAAGAGGCATGGGAAGCCATTTTGTGTCTTTATTTCTTATTCTTTTGGTCACACGCGGATCAAGAACTAACAAGTGATTGTCGCTTTGAATTTGGCCATTTCTAACTTTCCAAGTTCCATAGAATTCAATCGTGCCTTTATCTAATGGGAATGAAGTATGCGCAATAGTATAAGGATTAAAAAGAGAGGCCGGCAAATTCTTAAAGGAGTATTTTATGTCAAAGTCAGAAGTGTCTCGCGGATTAATATTTAACGATATGTTTCCCTTACCATAAGGGATGATTCCGCTCGAAAATTCCATGTGAACCAGTTTATGACTTTTATCAATGGAGTCTGCTAAAATGGTAAGTGGATTTAAATCAATGGAAAATTTATCGCCCAAAGAATAATCATTAAATTTCAAATCACCCTTATTAATTGCTGCATGATTGATTTTGTATTGACTTTGAAAAAAGTTCCTGGCAAGCACTTTTACATAACGGGCAATTTCCAGAATTAAATTGAACCGGGCAGGGTTATTATTTACCGATGAAATATTTTCACCTTGCTTGCCAAACATTGTTTCAAAATTATCTAAATTATCATACCGTTCGTATTTGAAATATGGAAGATCTAATGTAACTGAATCAAATAGATATTTATGCGATTTGGGTCCCAGCTCAATTATACCAAAACTGAATTTTTTAAAGGAGATATAATCATTGATTTTACTTTTACCAAAATGAAAATCGTTAATGGCCAGCTTTCCCATCAGGTTTATGTTTTCTCCATCATTAAAATTTCCTGACGCTTTAAAATCGAAATCAAAATTTGCCGAAAACACGCCATAGTTACTTAAATCTTTTAGGTATTGATTGATAATATTCAAATCAAATTTTTGGACGACTGCGGCTATACGGTAGTCGTTGTTCTTTAAATTGATGGTAAAATCACCTTTCATACTTCCACCCCCGCTTCCCGGAACCAGTGAGAAATGAACAGAAATTGTATCCTCATTCCATTTTAAGCCGGGACTTTCTAAATATACATTTTTGATTAAGTAATTTACGTGTGTTAAATTTTCTCTGTAAAGAAAGTCCCCATCTGTTATTTTGATTTTTAAAATGTTGAAGCGGGAGGATTTCGTTGAAGCTGATTTCGGCTTATCGGGTGTAAATGTTTCAATAAGATCTGTAATATTCAATAAAATTGAATCTCGTATTATTTCACTTTTGGGATGATTGATTCTTAATTCTGCAATTTCTATCGTTTTGAAAAATATTTTAGAAACGGAAAAATTAAGTGAAATACTTTGTGCAGAGAAGAAGGCACTGTCACTTTTAAATTCATATATTATAGGTTTGCTTAAATGTACATAACCCGTAAAAGGATTAACATACACCCAGTCGATTTTAATTTGTCGTCCGGTGTATTTTTCATCGTATTTTTCTATTAGATATTTGGCAATGGGTGAAATAAATAAAATGATAAGAGCTATAAGAACCAGCAGGGCTCCCAAAGATATAAGTAGATATTTATAAAATTTTGACATGAAAATTAAAAAAGGCGTGGAACGAAAATGTGAATGTTCCCTCTGTATAGAGAAAACATTCACAAATTATTTTTGGTATTTAAAGTTTAGAATAACATAAATTAATTAATAACAAATTTTCTTGTTTTAACTGCATCACCACTTATTTCTCTTCTAATAATTATTTGATCGTGAGGAAGGAGAAGCGTGTCGGTAAATAATTTACCTGAAAGGTCATAGAAGTACACGGAGGTTGGGATTTCTGTTGAAACAATATTTTCTGTTGCATTAAGCTTAAGTATTGGAGCAAAAGGAGTGGAACTCCAGCAGAAATCAATGGACGATGCAGAGGAAGCATTTCCTAACCGTGGGAGATTATTCATATCTTCCAGTAAGCGGAGAACACTATAGTGATTTATAGTCTGAGAATAGGATGCTTTATTAACGTATGCACCCGTAAATATGGTAGCTATGCGATTGGAACTTGAACCATCGTCCTCGTCAAATGTAACTATCAAAAGACTATTATTAGCTTTAGCCCAGGCAGCGTAAGCTAGGATTCCGGATGAATTCAAAAAATTATCAGCGGCTCCCAAATCATCATTGTGCCAGTTGTGATCATCATCAGGGATTACAAAAGACAAATATGGCAGACTGGAAAAATTATTTACAGGAAAGCTGTTTGTATTATATTCTGTGGAATGATTTACATTATTAAAATTAGTCCATGGATTATGTTTACGGGAATATGCCCCATTGTAACAAGCGGTACTTCCAACAGAAGCAATGCTCTGACTGTAGGATGCATACGTTTTATTGATTGAACCTAATTGTTGAAATATATTTCCTGCATTGAAAGGACCTACCGGACAAGTATTACTGGTAACACCCAGGTTACTTCCGGAAAATAACATTAAATAATTTGGCTGGCTCGGATGTGCAGTAGCATAACTTTGCGTAAACAAAGCACTCTTGGTTCCGGTAATCAGACTATTGAAATTTGGAGCTGACGAATTTCCAACGATTTGCGAGTAAGAGTGATTCTCCATAACATAATATACGATGTGGTCGTAATGAGGTAATCCTGATGTTACTGTTCCATTCGTTGTGCAAGATGCCGAATTCGTAAATGGAGAATCCGGTACTCCATTAACCCCTTCTCCTTTTACCTGAAAAAAATATTGGGTGCTGGCGAATAAACCTGTAAGAACTAAAGTCGTATTAGAATTGGGGCCTCCGTTCCACTTATAGACTACTCCCGAACTAAAATTTGAATTGGTACTGTATCTAACAGTGTATCCTGAATACGACGGACCAGAAGAAGCGTTTGTCCAATTTACCTGAATGCTGGAAGTTGACAATGCCGTACCGGTTAAATTCGAAATTCCTGTTGATGTAGTACCACCGGAAATCATAAAGGAAATTGTACTGCTAAATGGCGAATCATAAGTATCTGATGTTCCTTCAGACTTGACTTGGATATAGTAAGTAATATTGGTATTTAAACCGGTTATGGTATACGTCAAATTTGTATTTCCTCCACCAACCCAACGGTAGATTGGAACAGGGTTACTAAAAGCAGGATCTGTGCTATAGCGCACAGTATATCCTATTACGTTTGAATTAGCCGGAATTGTCCAGTTTACTTGAATGCCGGTTGTACCCACAGCACTACATGTAAGGTTTGTCGGCGGGCTTGTACTTGCCATTAGTACAGAGCTGCTGAACAGCATTAGCAATAATAATAATTTAATAGAAAATTTCATAATTAGTGATTTAGTTTATAATGAATAAATAAATATGCGATAGAATTAACCATTAATTCTATACAAAGATGGAATTCAAATAAGGGAGAGGTATTACATTATAATTGAAAAAGTTTACATCATTCCCATATTGTCCAATACAAATGCACAAAAGAATAGTTGATTTTTATTAAACAAAGCAATGAAAAGAGACTAATTCAATTTATAATTTTCTTCGCTTTGAACTATTGGGCGGGCTATTGAAATTATTATGCCAATGTTTACGGAGATATTTTCCTTTTTGGCTGGAAAACATTTTCTGTTTTCTGATATCAAAATGAAATCAATGTGTGAAAGATGTAACAATTTAAAAATATTTTGTAACAATTAAATTTTTCAATTTTATCATCTTTACTACACTCTAATTTAATAAAGGAGATAAAAAATGAAAAAAGCTATTCTATTAGTATTGAGTTTTGTATTTATGTTTTTAAAAGGATCGTCGCAAAATGATTCAATTCCTGAAGATAAAATCATATACAAGCTTAAACCAGCCATCGATGTTCCAATTATTGCTATTGGAACACTTTGGTCCGTTTTTGCATTCACAAAAATTTATAATAAGACACATCCGACTATTGATCAGATTAATCGATTAAATAAAGATGATATTAATGTTTTTGACCGATGGGCTATATACCCCTATTCGAAATCGCTTGATAAAATAAGTTATTATCCTTTTTATGCATCGATTCCTTTGCCAATAATTTTGTTTATGACAAGAAAAGAGATGCGAAGTGATTTTTTACAATTAACATTATTGTATTGGGAGGCAATGTCGATAACCGGCTTAATTGGGACAAATGCTACCTATAACGTTGACAGATACAGACCATACGCTTATAGTTCAGAAACACCTATGGAAAAGCGGACCGGCAGAATTGCAAAGAATTCTTTCTATGCCGGCCATGTGCAGGTAGTTGCTACACCGACTTTTTTTATGGCAAAAGTTTATGCTGATTATTATCCCGACTCAAAGATTAAGTGGGTGTTTTACGGAATCGCTTCACTGGCAACGGGTACAACAGCATATATGAGACTCCGCGGAGGAGAACATTTTCCAACGGATATATTGTTAGGTACTGCAGCCGGTGCATTGGCAGGTATACTGGTACCTCATTATCATAAAATACATACTGATAAAAAACCAACGATGAGTGTATTGCCTTATGTTTCAGGTGAAATTAATGGTTTAGTATTCACATATAAATTTAAGAAGAATTAACTATTCATGCAAAATTTTCTGTTCAGGTGTGAATTATGTAAAAGAACTTTTAAATTATGTAAACGGTTTAATTTATTCTCTACTCATCTTTGTGTTCAACTATAAAACCACTTTCACTTATGAAAAAAGTACTTCTACTTAACTTAATTCTTAGCCTTTCATTTCTTTCTTTTTCGCAAACAATCGACAATAAATGGAATATTGGCTTGCACGGCGGAGCTATGCAATACAATGGTGATCTTGGCAATGATTTTTATCGAACGAATAAAGTACTCTATGGATTTTACGGACTTTCACTAACTCGTTATGTCAGCAGAATATTAGATGTAAGTGCACAATTTACAAAAGGTGAAGTTGGATACTTCGGGTCAAAAGGTAATTTTAGTACAGGACTGTCAACAGCAACATTAAATTTTCGTTTAAACTTAATGAAACCGGAGTCTGATTTTCGCCCGTATCTTTTTCTGGGCGGTGGAGCGCTAATGTTTGCAATAAATCCAACTTTAAAACATAGTAAAATTGATTATGCTGCTCCTTCCTTCGGTGCCGGCGTAAATATTCATTTGGGCAAAACACTAATCTTTCAGGTGCAGGAAATGTTTGTTAACTCTACAAACGATGACAAAGATGGTGTAAGTAAAGGAACAAACGACTTTTTCGTACAGCACACGCTGGGCTTTACATTTAATTTTGGTAAAAAACATGATGAAGATGGAGACGGTGTCTCTGACCGTGACGATAAATGTCCGGCTACTTCAAAAGGAATTTCTGTTGATAAAACAGGATGCCCGCTTGACAAAGATAATGATGGTGTAGCTGACTACCTTGATGAATGCCCCGATGTAGCCGGTACAGCAATGTTTAAAGGTTGCCCTGATAAGGACGGTGATGGTATTGCTGATAAAGAGGATCGTTGCCCTGATGTAAAAGGATTGTTGACTTTAAAAGGTTGCCCGGATGCAGATGCTGATGGAGTAGCTGATCTCGATGATAAATGTCCGGATACAAAAACCGGATTCAAAGTTGATGCAACAGGATGCACCATGGACAATGATAAAGATGGAATAACGAATGAAGATGATCGTTGTCCCGATGCAGCCGGACCTGAAAGTTTAAAAGGTTGTCCTGATACGGATGGAGATGGTGTTGCCGATATTGACGACCGTTGTCCTTCAGCAAAAGGTACCATTGTAAATAAGGGTTGTCCTGAAATATCTGTCGAAGACGTTAAAAAGATTACCCAAATCGCAAGCAAGATTTTCTTTGAAACAGCAAGTGATAAATTAAAAATTGCTTCACTGGTGCAATTGGATGAATTATCAGAAATATTGAAACGTTATCCTGAAGCAAATCTTACTATAGAGGGACATACAGACGAAGTTGGTAAGGATGACTACAACATGACTTTATCACAAAAACGTACAGAATCTGTAAAAAACTACTTAATGGGTAAAGGGATATTTGAATCGAGATTAACAGCCATTGGTTATGGAGAAACAAAACCAATTGCAGACAATAAAACGTCAGTAGGCCGTGCAAAGAATCGTCGTGTAGAATTGAAAACCCAGTATTAAAATATTTTGTGTTTGTGTTAAGTTCAATTTTAGAGCTGTCGGTTTACCGGCAGCTCTTTATTTTATATGACATTTAATAATTACTCTTTGTAAAAACCTCTTGTGTGAATTATGTAAGTATTTTTTAAAGTATTGCAACACTTTTTACCATTGAAATTACATCCTTTACAATACAACTTCCGGACTATCGAGGAAAGCATATTTCAAAATTATTTCCGGAATTAAATTAAATCAATTAGGATAATATCTTATGATCGAAGTTAAAAAAGAGGGAATTGTGCTTTTGAAAACCCAATTAGGTTTTGAAAACGAAGGTGTTCTAACCCTGCTGTAATCATGGAGGGAAACACTATTCATGTTTTTTACAGAGCAGTAAGCAAGGGGAATTATTCCGGCATCGGTTATTGTAAGATGACCAATCCACTTGTTGTTGATGAGAGAATGGATACCCACAGCTTGTTTCCTCAATTTGAATATGAAAAGCAAGGAGTGGAAGATCCGCGAATTGTAAAAATTGATGACACATATTTTCTTATTATATATTTATTATGGTGCAGCCGATGAACAAATTGCCTGCGCCTCAGTCAGCTTGAAAGCACTTTTAAATGAATTGTTATTAAACACTAAATAAAATGCAAAAAGAAATCGTTGCCAATTACATTAATAGAATCCCGATCAACATAAAAAATATGCAAGATCAACCAACAGGGAAAGTATTTGGAAATATGTTGGATTACGCCGGAGTTCCGGAAATATTATTTATTACATCATATCCTCCTCGTGAATGCGGAATAGCAACGTATTCACAAGATTTAATTAAGGCATTAAACAATAAATTCAGCCGTTCATTCAGCCTTAAAATTTGTCCACTGGAGTCGAATAATGAAAAACATAATTATTCAGATGAAAT
The DNA here is from genome assembly GCA_043756425.1 of Bacteroidota bacterium. Taxonomy (GTDB): domain Bacteria; phylum Bacteroidota; class Bacteroidia; order AKYH767-A; family 2013-40CM-41-45; genus JADKIH01. The sequence continues at coordinate 1,293 of JAYURB010000209.1, read as the reverse complement.
AAAGTATATACTCAATACAGATCATCCGGGCTCATTTTCCAAACTGGCACAAACAATAAACTTCGATCGATCGATAGGAATTGTCATGATTCAGCATGAATTTGGATTTTTCGCTACTAAAAGCAGGGAGTTTGAAGCATTTCTCGAAAAACTTTCCAAACCGACAGTAATAGTTTTTCATACAGTATTACCAAAACCGGATGATGCCTTGAGGGCGAATGTAAAAGCAATTAACGAGCATGTAGAATCTATAATAGTAATGACAAATTCTTCTGCTAATATTCTGATAAAGGATTACGGAATTCCACGCCGTAAAATAACTGTTATTCCTCATGGTACGCATCTTGTTTCCCATGGGAACAAGGAAGTTTTAAAGGAGCGATATAATTTATCCGGAAGAAATATTTTGTCAACCTTCGGATTGATAAGCAGTGGAAAAAGTATAGAAACAACATTAGAGGCAATACCTGCGATTATAGAAATAAATCCCGAAGTACTTTTTCTTATTATCGGCAAAACCCACCCTACCATACTAAATCAGGAAGGTGAAGAATATAGAATCATGCTTGAAAAAAGAGTCGTCGAACTAAAAATAGAAAACCATGTAAAATTTATAAATAAATTTTTACCATTGCCTGAACTGTTAGATTATCTGCAGCTAACGGATATATATTTATTCACTTCCCGCGATCCGAATCTGGCAGTAAGCGGAACTATTTCCTATGCAATAAGCTGCGGATGCCCGGTTATATCGACACCCATTCCTCATGCACGTGAGGTATTGGCAAAGAATGTTGGGATCATTATTGATTTTCAAAATTCTGTTCAATTGAGCCAATCGGTAATTAGTTTATTGGATGACGAACAACTAAGAAAAAACATGAGCTCAAATGGCTTACACAAGATGGCTTCAACAGCATGGGAAAATTCAGCTGTTGCACATGCCAGATTGTTTGAAAGTATTGGCGATAAAAAAATGGTATTGCAATACAAGTTGCCCGACATTAACCTAAATCATATTAAAAAGCTCACAACCGATTTTGGCATGATTCAATTTTCAAAAATAAATCAGCCCGATCTTGAATCAGGTTATACCTTAGACGATAACGCTCGGGCACTTATAGCTATATGTCAGCATTATGAATTAACAAAAGATAAGACTGATATAAGTTATATTTATATCTACTTCCATTTTATTAAATACTGTATGCAATCGGAAGGATACTTTCTTAATTATGTAGACAAAGACAAGAAATTTACGGATCAAAATAATCTGACCAACCTGGCAGATTC
>JAYURB010000208.1:0-3828 GCA_043756425.1 Bacteroidota bacterium | reverse complement strand
CTATACGTACGAACAACCCAGCTGTAACTGGTCTGTGGACTTAATCCGGTAATTGCTGTGCTTGTTGCAGTTCCTGATGTAACTTTTTTATATAAATAATTTGTTGAACCTGTTACATTGTATCTAACCAGAAAACTATCGCATGCCGTAGCAGCCCAATTAAATTGAGCGGAATTAGAAGTAATAACTGTTGTATTCAATCCTGAAGGTAACCCACAGCCGGCAGGACCTGATACGGTTGAAAACTGAGCAGCAATAGGCTGATAACCACCAGATGCTCCTCCGTTGCAATACGTATGAATAACCCAGCTGTAGCTTGTTACCGGTGTGAGTCCTGTAATAGTTGTACTCGTTGCTGTTCCAGGGGTAATTTTCTTGTATAAAAAATTTGTTGTTCCGGTCACACTATATCTCAAAAGAAAACTATCACAAACAGTAGCTGTCCAATATAGTTGAGCCGAAGTGGCGGTAATACTGGTAGCAGCTAATCCCGCAGGAAGGTTACATTGACCGTTAACGGTATTATTAATTCCAAGAAAAAGTAGGATTAATAGTATAGAGTAGTATTTTTTAATTGCAGTTAAGTTTGGTTTAATGGTCATCACAAATGAATTATTATCTATTTATTAAATAAAGATTGCTGTTTTAAGAAATGGGTTGGCTTGTTTTGAATTAAAACCCAATACCATCAATTTTTTTAAAAAAGAGAGTCCTAAATTAACAAAAAAAACATACCTGCAAAACAATTTCATAACATTAAGGTTATTTTCTTCATTTAGTACTTCAATTTGTACTACAATTTCTGCTATTAATTGTTATAAAACCATGACAATTATCATAAAGAACCCAAAAACACTGTAAAATAGCAGGTTATAGAATAATCAATTGGAAAAATATATTCAATTTATTATACAGAATTAAACATAATAAAAGCGAAAATTTCTTGAATAATTTGTTCTTAAAGATAAAAAATTTCGTGCCAATTCCCTTAGTCGACTACAGTCGCGGGCTTAGATTAAGCTTGTTGCTTACATTGAAAAGAAATTTCCGTAAAGAATGTTGAGAGTGGTTTTGATATTTCATTAAAAAAAATCAAAAACTTATTCCACCAAAACATTTAAGGTAATGGAACTATCTGCAGAGTGCAGAGTAAGAATATACATTCCTTTAGCAAGTCCTGATAGGTCGAATGTTTGCATATTTAGTCCACTGTGCAGCTGAATATCTTGCTGAATTAAAATTCGGCCGGCTATATCGGAAATAGATACTACAACATCAATGTCCTTCTTGCTTTCCGTTTCAATAGTTAATTTTTCTGCGGCCGGATTGGGATAGATATTAATTTCCCCATTCCACAAAGAGGTTTCTTGAATACCAACAGTAAAGTTTACAATAATCTCATCGTAGCCAACACATCCGTTTAAAGTTGCTTCGACGGAATAGTTTCCTGTTACATTGACAACAATGGTTTGAGTTGTTTCTCCTGTTGACCATAGATAAGAGTCAAATCCGGCACCTGCATCAAGAATCATTGTGGCACCTGATAAAAGTGTAGTGTCAATTCCCAAAAAGACAGGAGGACCGGGCGTTACAATTGCTGTTACAGGCGTTGGATAACTGGGACAATCACTCAATGCAACTGCATAATAAACAGTTGTTGCGTGTATAACGGGCGTCACAAAACTACTCCCTGTGCCTAACGGATTTACTCCATTAGCCTGGTCAAACCAATAAATTGAATCGGAAGAAGCTGCTGACAATTGAACAATTCCTGTTCCGCATACAACTCCATCCTGTCCAATTGGAGAAGCCGGCAATGGTTTTACGTTTGCAACTACTGGTATTCGTGAACTTCCGCATACATCAATGTCGTTTGTATAATATGTTGTCGTTTGTGTAAGGGATGGCGTCGTAAATAAAGACCCCGATCCAATAGCGGTCCCTCCAATGGGTGAACTATACCAGAAAACCTGGTAGTTTGCAGTAGCATACAAATCGACGGGACCTGTCCCACAACGAGAAGAATCTGCAGCAACTGGGGGAGAAGGGATATCGTGAATAATGGCTTTTACTTCTACACGCGAACTGGCACAGCCATTGTTTGACTCTACATAAAAATTAGTTGTTTGAGAAAGCCCGGGGGTAAGGAAATTAATTCCACTTCCAACCTGATTACCACCAACTAAAGAATCAAACCAAAAAACCGGAGCCGTGGAAAGTGCAGTTAAAACAAGGGAACCCGGACCACACCGAGAAACATCATTCGTTAAAGGAAGGGCCGGTGATGTTACAGAAACATTTAATGCTACTCTTTCACTCACACAAGTAGAAACAGCTTCTGCGTAAAAAATCGTGTCGTGAGGAATATAACCTGTGATAAATATATTTCCTGTATAAATTAAAGCCCCCGTAACAGCATCGTTGTACCAGTTAACAGTTGCTGTATCCGCAGCATTGATAACAATTACACCCGGACCGCAGATGGATAGATCATTTACAACAGGTGTGGCAGGTATAGGATAAATAACAGCAGTAACAGGCACAGGAGTGCTGGGACAAGATAAACTTGTTTGTGCATAGAAGACAGTTGTCGATGCTAGTGTAGGTGTATTAAAAGAAGTTCCTGTTCCTAAGATATTACCATTGGGCGTATCAAACCAATAAATAGAATCCGGTGCTGAACCTGTCAAAACTAGAGATCCTTCTCCGCAGCGTGAATTGGAATTAACTACAGGTGGTTGTCCGCTGAAAACTATAGTCGCTGCAAGAGTATCTGAAATTCCTGAGCATCCTTGATAGGAAACAAAGACTGTGTAATTACCCGCTTGTGTTGCTGTGTAAGCGGTATCAGTAGCTGCCGGGATATCAATATTATTTCTGCGCCATTGATAGCTGTAACCGGGTGTATAATTTAAACTGAGAATAGAACTTGATCCCGGGCAAAAACTTGAATTACCGGTTAAATGTGTAGGTGTAGCCAGTGATGTAGTATACGCTCTTCCCGGTGAACCGCCTTTGCATCCGGTAAACCAACTATTTCCATCGTTAAGATTTGCAAGGTTGGATACCAGTTCACAAGTATACCCAAATCCATCTGCTGAGGGTGGCCATGGTGCAATAGACTGGTAAAGAAATGAAAGGTAAAGCTGACCGGAATGTGTATATAACCGTATTTGATCTCCGGCATTTGATAAATTAAATCCAAGTGGTCCAATGAAATTGTTTACTGAAGGAAAGGCAGTATTGAATTTCGAAATGTTTGTAGAAATTACAAGATAGCCGTTGGGTGCAATTACAGTGCCGACAGGAAATACATACGAATCGTAATCGTTTTGATCTTTAATTACCCAGCCACTGATATCAACGGCGAATGATCCATAGTTGTGCAGTTCCAGCCAGTCACCGGAATCTGTTAATGAATCCGAATGATAATTAAACTCGCTGAAAACAAATTGTGGAGTTTGAGATGCTCCGGTAAAATTTGCAATGATCGTTTCCGATGAATGAGAGAAGTTGTAAGTTGTAGTCTGGTTAGGATCATTTATTCCAAAATTGGAACTCCAATGATCAAAAGAATAACCGGGATTTGGAATAGCTGTTATGGTTACGGGATTCCCATCAAAATAAGTACCTGTCCATGGGTAGCTTGAAGGTATTACAGTGGACACCTGAATTCGACCTGCACCCGGAGGATTGGCATTAAATGTCAGGGAAACCTGTTGACTTAGATGACGGCAGGCGCGGTTCCGCCCCACGGCAGATCCTGATCAATCCACGCGCGCAGCAGGGCGGTTTGCGCGGGCGTGAGCGGATCGCCTTTGCCCGTGG